>NZ_JBANBA010000009.1:0-133989 GCF_059803475.1 Bradyrhizobium sp. UFLA05-89
GGATACTCTGTCGCCGCCTATCGCAACCACACCTTGCGTAAAAACGGTGCTCAGAAACGTTCTTCACAAACGACCAAATAAAAACGCCGCCCGGAATTGGGCGGCGTTTCATTCCAAAACGTGCAGAGGTCGTTCGCAGAAGATCTTACACGAATCCTCGCAAATCTCAAGTCCGGTAGCCCGGATTGACGCGGTCGAGCTTGCGCAGCAGAGGCGGCCACACCAGGTTGGTGGCGCGAAGCTCGGCGCGGTCGCGGTTGGAGAGCAGTTCGGTGTTCTTCTCGATCGCGATCTCCTCGACCGGATAGACCGGCGTGCCGAGCGCCCGCGTGCGCACCTGCATCGAGCAGGCGCGCTCGAGGTGATACATGCGCTCGAATGCGGAGGCGACCGAGCGACCGACCGTCAGCGTGCCGTGGTTGCGCAAGAGCATGTGGTTGTGGTCGCCGAGATCCTTCTGCAGCCGCGGCCGCTCCTGGTGATCGAGCGCGATGCCTTCATAGTCGTGATAGGCGAGGTCGTGCGTGACGAGCTGCGCGGTCTGGTTCAGCGGCAACAATCCTTCCGCGCTGCTCGAAACCGCGGTGCCGTCGAGCGTGTGGAGATGCAGCACGCAGATCGCGTCCTCGCGCACCTCATGGATCGCCGAATGGATGGTGAAGCCGGCGGGGTTGATGCTGTACTCGCTCTCGGTGAGCTGGTTGCCGTGCAGGTCGACCTTGACCAGGCTGGATGCGGTGATCTCGTCGAACATCAGCCCGTAGGGATTGATGAGAAAGTGATGCTCGGGGCCGGGCACGCGGGCCGAGATGTGGGTGTCGACCAGGTCATCCCAGCCGTAAAGGGCGATGAGGCGGTAGCAGGCGGCGAGATTGACCCGCTGTTGCCACTCAGCCTCCGTCATGTTCGACGGCACTTCTTTCACGCGCGCTTCCGCTGGCGACATGGCAAATCACTCCGAACCTCGTTGTTGCGGAGCGGGAGCCTAGTCCCGCGAGGAAGTCGCAGCAAGGCGCGCGAAGCGCAGCAGTCAAGCGTAGCCCGCATGAGCGACGCGATATTCGAGAGGTCCCTCAAAGTCTCCGGATTTCGCTTCGCTCCGTCCGGGCTGCAATTCAGAAGAGAATTATTACGGCGCCGGGATCGACAGCAGGCTGGAAATGCTGCGGCCGCGGATATCGTAGACGCGGGCGAAGACCACGTCGTCGCGCTTGATCTCGACCATGACCGGCGCGATGAGGCCCTTGCAGTAGAACTCGCCGAGCGTCATGGCGAAGTCTGCAGCGTTGGAATCCCAGCCGATGGTAAAATCGGGACCGAGCGCCACTTGCGCGGGCCGCTGCGGGCCGCACACCGCGACCTTCCATTTGCGATTGCGCGGCGGAACTTCCTGGCGCTCGATGAGCTGCTCGCGCAGCTCGTCGGAAGCCTGCTTCAAGGCCAGGCCCCAATAGTCCAGCATGAAGCGGTCGTCGGCGGCGCGCACGGTGCCCGCGATGTGGTTGAAGTGCGTGTACTGATAGGGATGCAGCCGGATCATCTCGGCGAGCGGCAGCGCGAGGCCGAAGCAGAAAGTGGCGAGCACGACGGGCTGCCAGGCGCGATGATTGGCCCGCAGGCGCTCCATGGTCCAGGCAAAGGCGACGCCGCCCAGGACGGCCATCGGCGGAATGACGAAGACGAAGTGGCGGATGCCGTTGTAGAGCGCGGGCCGCTTCACCATCGCGACCACGAGCGGCAGCGTGGCTGCGAGCGTCAGCATCAACAGGACGGTCTTGCGGCGCGCCGCAATCTGGCGGCGCGGCAGGATGACCAAGGTCCCGATGACCGCGCCGATCGCCAGCACCAGCATGACTTCGGGCAATTGCAGCGCGAACAGCGTCGGCAGGTAGGACCAGGGCATGTCGGGCACGGACACCAGCGCGCCGTCGAACATCTCCTTCCAGGGCTTCTCGAAGAAATGCGAGAAGTAGGTCAGCGCCTGGAACGGATTGCCGGGCTCCATGATCGACCACGGCCAGATCAGGCCCATGATGAGATAGCCGAGCACGAGGCCGGGCAGCAGCACGTAGACGACATGGGCGAAGCGGCGGATTGCTTCGCGGGTGCCTTCGACGCGCAGCTCTTCCAGAAACAGCGGCATGAAGCCGATCATCGCATAGACGAGCGAAAGGCCCCCGAGAATACGCGTGCCGATCGAGAGGCCCGCGCCGAGGCCGACGATCAGAATGGTGCGCGGCGAGGGCTGCGGATATTCCTCGGCCAGTCGCACCAGGCCGAGCATCAGGATGATCATCGCCACCGCGAAGGGCGCATCCTTCGGGTTCATGAACATGTGCCCGTAGAAGATCGGGCAGAGCGCGAGCAGCAGGAGTGCTGCGAGACCCGCAAGTGGCCCGCCGATGCGGCGAGCGAGCCGCCAGGTCACCGCAAGCCCGATCACGCCGACGACAGCGCCGACGAGGCGGCGCGTCTCGAACAACTCGATCGGCATGACCTTGTGCAGCAGCGCTGCGACCATGTCGAAGCCGCCGCCATACATATAGAGATTGGCAAAGGAGAGCGCCGCGGTGTCCTTGAAGCCGGAGCCGAACATGCGCAGCAGGAGGTCGGCATATTCGGCGTGGGTGTAGTCGTCCCAGCCAAGCCCGTAGTCGCGGAAGGTTAGCCCCGCGATGACCGCGACCGCCGCCAGCACCAGCATGGCAAGGTCATCGCAAGTCCGCTCAATCGAGCGCCCCAGAGGCGTGTCGATCGCCGAAGTGGTGATGGATGTCATGGCAGTCGGTGACCCGGAATCCCCTCTCGGCCGCGCCGGTGCGCACGGCCCTTTGTCCCGGGAACCCTATAGCGCAGTTCCATTTCCAAGTAATTGCGCATTATGGCTAAATTCCTGATGCAACGCAGCAATTTCCAGATCCTGGAGTTTCAATAGAGCTAGCGAGATGTTGCTGAAGGGAATGTGAATAAGTCCCTGATTTCGCTATTTTAAGGAACGGTTACGGCGAATCGCCGTTGGCGAGGCGTGCGATATGACGGTATCTTGGCGTAGGCGGTGTCGCGCGATCATGCGCGGCCGGGGGTGAGTTCGATGGCACTGGCATTGTTGATCGCGGGGATTTTCGCCTTTGTGGCGGGCCTCCTCACGGTCCTCTGGGGCATCTCGCTCAAGGAATTCAGTCTCGGCAGTACTCTCATACTCAGCGGGACCATCGGCGTCTGCTCCGGGATGTTACTGATGGGCCTTTACACCGTCGTGCAGGAGCTGAAAGGCATCGCCCGGCGGCTCGCCGCAACGACGGCACTGTCCGAGGTTAGAGTCAGGCCGGTGCTTCCGCCGGGCCTTGCGACGGCGGGCGCGTCTGGGCCGGAAGCGGTCCCTGGCGAGGCCGCCAAGGTCGACCCAATGATGCCGGTATCGCCGGCTGCACCGCCACCCTGGCAGGATGAAGCAGCGGCGCATACGCGTGCCGAAGTGCCACCGATGCCGGAAGCGTCCGCAGCAACGCCTGAAGGGCCGCGTCGGCGCAATCTCTTGTTCGCCTCGACCTCGCGCAAGGAGCGCGATCGCGCGCAGGCCAAGGCCTCCGAGGCCGAACCGGGTGAGGAGCATCCGGCGCCCGCCGAGCCACCGCAGGCAAGCTTCGACGATGCCTGGCCGAAGCCCGAACGGATGCGGCCGCCGGAGGCAGCTCCGCTCCGCCGCCCGCCGCCGCCGCGCATGCCCTCGAGCTTTACGGAAGCCGCGCCAGCTCCTGCGTCGCCCCCGACACCTGAGCCACGTCCGGCACCACCGGCTGAGCAGCCGGCCGTCACCGTGCTCAAATCGGGCGTCGTCGATGGGATGGCCTATTCGCTCTATTCCGACGGCTCGATCGAGGCGCAGATGCCGGAAGGTATGATGCGCTTCGCCTCGATCGACGAGTTGCGCACGCATCTCGACCAACGGTCCTGAGGTCCATCCGTGTCAGATGCGGCGGGTAAGAACTTCATCGAGCTCACGGCGAACATCGTCTCCGCCTACCTCAGCAACAATCCGACGCCGGCGGCCGAGATCCCGAACCTGATCAGCCAGGTGCATGGCGCGCTGGTGCGGGTGTCCTCGGGTCGGACCGAAGCGCCGCTCGAGCCGGCAAAGCCCGCGGTGTCGCTGAAGAAGTCGATCGCGCCGGACTATCTCGTGTGCCTCGAGGACGGCAAGCGCTTCAAGTCGCTGAAGCGCCATCTGCGTACCCAGTACAACATGACGCCCGAACAGTATCGCGACAAATGGGGCCTGCCGGCCGACTATCCCATGGTCGCGCCGAACTACGCGGTGGCGCGCTCGCAATTGGCGAAGAAGATGGGGCTGGGGCAGCAGCAGCGCAAACGTAAATAGCGCAGCGTCACGAAGCCTCGGCGAGCGCCTCGCGCGCATCGGTGCGGATGCGTTCCACCATCGAGCGCAGGCCGTTTGAGCGCTGCGGCGTCAGGTGGTCGCGAAAGCCGAACTCGTCGAACACCGCGAGCGCGTCAGTCGAGAGAATTTCCTGCGGCGTGCGGTTGGAATAGAGCGAGAGCAGGATCGCGACCAGCCCGCGCACGATATGGGCGTCGCTGTCGCCACGATACTTGAGGACCGGCGTGCCATTCTCGCGATCGATCCGCTTGGAGAGCCAGACCTGGCTGACGCAGCCCTGCACCTTGTTGTCGGCGGAGTGTTCCGCCTCCGGCATCGGTTCCAGGGAGCGCCCGAGCTCGATGACGTACCGGTAGCGGTCGTCCCACTCGTCCAGAATCTCGAAATTGTCCCTGATTTCGTCGATCGTCGTCATGATGGCCCGTGTGTGATCCCAGGGCCAATATAGGGACGCAAGGACGCGAAATCGATAGGGGTTGGACCCTAATTCGCCGTTTCCGGCCCGCGCCATTCGAGCGCCAGGTCGTCCTGGGTCAGGGTGTCGCGCTGTGCCGGACCAGGGTCGAGATCGGCTTCAGCCATGCTGCCGATCGAGCCAGTGTGGTCGGGCGCCTTCTTTTCATTCTTGCCGTTGGTGATCTGCTCTTTCTTGTCATTGAGCATCTGGTAGAGCTTGCGTGCCCCGTCCTGCGCGCGCTGGCCGATGACGGTTGCGGCCTGGCCGCCGACCTCGCAGGCCGCGGGCTGGCGTTTGCAGAACTGGCTCATGTCGGAGACGGCCGCGGTCGCGGCCGACACGGCCTCGGCGGCGCCGATCGGCGGCACCTTCTCCGATTCGGGAGTCTTGTCCCGCGGCAGGAGCACCAGCACCAGCCCGAGCCAGAATGTGATGCGGAGCAGAAAACGCATCTTGCGACCTTGCGTGTTAGATCCAGCCGGCGGCACCCCGCGGGCCTTCGACCTAGCAACCTTCGATAAATCGCAAGTGATTGCGTTGAGCTTAATTCGACGAAATTTTGTGTGGGATTTGAACGAATCGAAAGGCTCGTAAATTTTCGATTGATGCGGGCTCGCGCTCTCCGACTTGCGTCCTTCCACCAATTCGAAACCATACGGCGGGGGATGCGGAAACCCCGCGTTCACCATCCGCGCGAATGAAACCGTCAAATCGCGTAAAATTCCGCGCAATCACACGGCGTTCTGCCGCATGCGCCACCGCCTTAGCGTTCGTTTAATGTCGCTCTGACACGGTGGCTCAACGACAAGGAGGCGTTCCGGCGCGTCTTTTCGATGCATGAGCCGAAGCGCGAGACCCGTGACAGTTTTGAGTATCATCCGCGATTGTCTCGATGCGCTGCTGCATCCCTCGGCGCGTTATGACGCGCTGACGCGGGCGCGCCATCGGGCTTTCATGGCCCCCAGGCTGCTCGGCAGCCTCGCCGCCTTTGCCGCGTTCCCGATTTATCTTGCCATGCGCGGCGCCCCCAGCGCGATCGAGGTTGCGGCCTTCGCCTGGCTGATCGCGCCGATTCTGCTGTCGTGGTTCCTTTCGCGCACCGGCCGCTATGAAGGTGCCCATGTGCTGTCATCGCTGGCGCTCGCCGGACTGATCATGGCCGTGGCGGTGACCACGGGCGGCATCGAATCGTTTGCCGCAGTCTGGCTGGTCGTCGTTCCCCTGGAGGCCGCGCTGTCGGCCTCGCGCCGGGTGGCTGCCTTTGCCTCGGTGCTGGCGCTGTCCTGCGTGGCTCTCTTGATCCTGTTCGGTCATCTCGACTGGTTGCCGCTCGACCAGGCCAATGCCGCCGAACGCGGCATGTTCACCGCATTCGGCGTTGCGTCCGCGACGCTTTATGCGGCGGGTCTGGCCTTCGGCGCCGAATCGCTCGCGCGTACCAGTGTTGCGCTGCTGTCGCGCGAAGAGGAGCGCTACCGCCTCCTGGCGCGCAACATGAGCGACGTCATCTCGCGGCATCAGCGCAACGGCGCAGTCCAGTTCGTCTCGCCAGCAGTCGAGGCCATGCTCGGCGTGCCGGTCGCCCAGCTCACTGGCCACGGCCTGTTCGATCGCGTCCATGTCGCCGACCGTCCGGCCTATCTCACCGCGCTGTCGGACGCCGCGCGCGGCGATGTGCGCGGCGTCGAGTTCCGGCTACGGCGGGAGGTTGGCGGCAGCGAGCGCGGCCAGGTCGATTTCATCTGGGTCGAGATGCGCTGCCGGCCGCTTGACCAGGATTTGGTTGACCAGGATCTGGGCCGCGACGTGACGCACGAGCCCGAGGTCGTCGCCGTGATGCGTGACATTACCGATCGCAAGATGCAGGAGCAGGCGCTCGATCAGGCTCGCAGCGCCGCGGAAGCGGCCGATGCCGCCAAGACGCGCTTCCTCGCCACCATGAGCCACGAGTTGCGCACCCCGCTCAATGCCATCATCGGCTTCTCCGAGATGATCGCGCAGGAGCAGACCCTGATGTTAGGGGCGGCCCAGCGCAAGGAATACGCAGAGCTCATCAACGCTTCCGGTCAGCACCTGCTGTCGGTCGTCAACGGCATCCTCGACATGTCCAAGATGGAATCCGGCAAGTTCGAGATTTCGCCGGAACCGTTCGCGCCGCGCGCCGCGCTGTTGCATTGCTGCAATCTGCTCGCGCTGAAGGCGCGCGAGAACGGCATCGATCTCATCACCGATGCGCCGCAGGATCTGCCGGTGATGACCGGCGATCCGCGCGCCTTCAAGCAGATTGTGCTCAACCTCGTCTCGAACGCGATCAAGTTCACCGAGCGTGGAGGGCAGGTCACCGTCGCCGCCACGGTTTCGCCATCGCACCTCTTCCTTCGCATCAGCGATACCGGCGTCGGCATCGCGCCCGACGACCTGAAGCGGATTGGCGCGCCGTTCTTCCAGGCCGGCAAGACCTATCAGCGTCGCCACGAAGGCACGGGCCTCGGATTGTCGATCGTGAAGAGCCTCGTCGCCTTGCATCTCGGCGAGTTGACGATACAAAGCAAGCTCGGTGAGGGGACGGCCGTCACCATCAAGCTGCCGCTCGTCTGCACGCCGTCGCAAGGACGGCAGAGCGAAAGCAAGATCGCGACACTGGTACCGCCGCCGCGCCATGATGTTCAGGACCAACCGGCTTTGGTGAAGAAAAGTGCCTAGAAAGTCTGCAAGAGATGAGGATGCTCCGCGCCGCCGTGGCGCCAAGGCAGCGGTCGTCGACGTCGAGACCGAGCGTAATCTCGCGATGCGGATCCTGCTGCACAGCCCCAAGGATACTCTCGCTGGTCTCGTTGCCTTTGCCGCGGTCAGCGCCATCATCGCTAACGCGCTGTTCCTGCAAACCGGCCGCCATCCGGCGCCAATGTTCGGCACCGTGATCAATTTGCCGGCGCCGTCGGCTGCTGCGTTGTCGAGCCCATTGCCGCGGCCGCGCCCGCTTGCGGCCGATTCACTGCCGCTCGAGCCGAAGCCGATGGAGTTCCGCGTCGCTGAGCCCAAAGTTGCGGAGAAGCCGCCGGCGCCCGAGAAGGTCGCCGAGGCAACGTCCTCGACCGCCAGATACGCCGATCCCCTGACCAATCTCGTCAAGGCCACGGCGACGACGCCTCCGTCGCAATCGGTCGTTGTCGCGCGGCCGCCGGCGCCGATCCCGGCGCAGCAGAGTCCCTCTATGCGTCGTGTCGCCGCCGTGCAGCGCGCGCTCTCCGAATATGGCTATGGACAGTTGAAGGTGACCGGCTCGATCTCCGGCGAAACCCAGGCAGCGATCCAGAAGTTCGAGCGCGAGCACAAGATGCCGGTGACCGGGCAGGTGTCCGACCGCCTGTTGCGCGAGCTTGCGGCTGTGATCGGACATCCTGTCGAATAATCGCCATTGATTGCCGCGGATACTGGTGCTGTTTCCGCGGCTGGCCTATCGTCCTGTCCATGCGATTGAAATCGAACATATGGGTGGCGGCGTACTTGCGCCGCTGCCAGACTGAAGGCGTGTTCGGCGCGGTGCGCCGGCGTGGTGCCGAGGAGGCTGGCGCGGTGTTCGTCAAGGTGTCGCTGCTTGACGGCAACGCGATGCTGTACGTGCCTGCTCCGCAGACTGTCTATGACGACGGCCGGCCGGTCGATCGCTTCTTCGTGCCGATGGCGCCGCAACCTCAGCCGGAAGCAGCGGTCGAGGAGCGGCTCACCAAGGAAATCCGCTTCGACCCCGACGCCTGGATCGTCGAGACCGAGGATCGCGCCGGGCGACATTTTCTGGAATTGGCACGCGCCTGAGATCTAGCGGTCCGATCCGCCGGTGCCTGTCCGCATCGGCGGGATCGCGCCGGGCTGCACTGCGGGTCGCGGCTGGCTCGCACTGCTGCGCGCGCGCTGGCGTTCGCCGTCATAGAGCGACGACTGATATTTTGCGCGCGTCACCGCCAGCGTCGAGCCGCGCCAGGCAGCGAGCATCACCAGTGCCGAGCGATCGCTGAGGCGGTCATAGAGCCGCGACAGCCGGTAGACGGTGTTGACCGACGTTCCGATCTCCGGCTTGAAGAACAGGAGAATGCGCTGGAAGTTGGGGCTCGGCATGTCGAGCGCGCGCGCCGCGACGGCAAGCGCTTCCCCGCCGGCATCGTCCACGATCTGCGCGGCGACGCGCGAGGGCAGGATCAGGCTCTCGCCGAGCTCTAGCGTGAAATTTTCGGTGTCCTCGGCATAGGCCGCCCATTCCAGCGTCTGGATTGCGCGCGTGGCACGCGCGGTCGGAATGCAGGGCGCAGCCTTCAGGGGAGTCTGAGCCAGATTGTGCAGGATCAATGCGCGCTCCGAGGCCGTGGCGCGAAAGAACATGTCGTGGATCTCAGCGGCGTCCTTTGGCTGCATCGCCATGTTCGCAGACATCCGCAGCTCCGCATCCGTCGGCGTGCGGGCCGGCGCGGGCGCTGCGGGCGGCGCGGAAATCTCGCGCGCCAGCGGAATTCTCCGACCCTCATGTGCTGGCAGGAGCCCGAGCTTCTGCATGATCGGCGCGGGTGTTGCAGGATAGATCGCAAGACGAGCCTTCACCGCGGCGCGCGTCGCATCGTCGACCTGGTCGATCAGCCGCGAGGCGAGCTCGACGAATTGCCGCTCCTCATCGCCGCCATGGCTCTTCGCCTGCACGTAAAGATCGGTCAGCACGCGCAAGAGCGTGGGGCGAATATCGACGCCTTCGCGACGGGACAGGGTAATGAGCCCGTCGAATGCTGGAAATAGCGGCTTGGTCATGAGGCGTACGCAACTCGAGAAAAATCGTCCGCGTCAGCCTATCGCGGGTTGTTTTAAAGGCTCGTTAAGGAAAACGAGGTGTGAAGCCGTTGCTGCGTTTTCAGCTGTTGTCGTGCTGCAACGGGACGGCGCGTTCTGCCCGTGTGGTTACGGTCCGGTTGGCGCGTTTACACCCCGTTAACCATGTGCTGATCTTAATGGCACCCATGTTGTGAGGACCGTTCGGTCGCGCGGCAATAGAAGAGAGCTGACATGGGGACCATCATTGAATTTCCGGCCGGTCGCCGGCTGGGCTCATCGGGGGATGTCGCTCCGCTCGCAGAGACGGGGAGGGTGTTGATCCTTCCCGTGATCCGCATCGAGCGTGAATCGGACGAGACCAGCGGCGGTCATGGACCGGCAGAGGGCACCGCGCCGGGGCGCCGCCGCCGGCGTCGCTAAAAGTCCGGCCTTCGTGCAATGCCGGACCCGCATCACAAGATCCGGTGTTTCGCATCGGCCCTGCTGCTCGCGCTGATCGGCGCGACACTCAGTGCCTGTAGCGGCGGCGATTTCGGCCGCACCCGCGAAGACATGCGCAGCGACGATATGCACCGCTGGCTGGGTGCCGAGGTGACGGGCAGCCTTGGTCTCAAGGCGTCGCAATTCCAGCTCACCGACGCGGAACGCCAGCTTCGCGACCTCGCCTATCCCATGATCGAGCCGCCGCTGTCGCGTCCCGCCTGGAAGAGCGTGTTCGGCGACTACAAGGCGCTGCCGTCACCCTGGCAGCAGAAAGTCGTGTTCGACCGCACCATGTACGGTCGCACCCTGATCGACGAGCCGCACCGCTCGCATTCCTCGCGCTATGCGCAGCTCATCGAGGACGTGCGCAACGACATCACCCGTTTTGAGCCATTCTTCGCCAGCGCGATCCGCGTCATCGATCTCGACAGGAAGCGCGATGCGAGCATGGCCCGCGTCTCCGAGCTGTCGCCGAGGGAGAAGGCGGATGCGGTCGCGCGCATGCAGGAGAACTCGCTGATCGTCCAGTGGGTGCAGCAATGCCTGGAGCAGCGCGTCTCGTCCTATCGCTGGGCGCTGGAGCGGCTGGTGATCCAGGCGCCCGACGGCATGGCGGCGGACGCCGACCGCCTGATCGGCGAGCTCGCCGCGCAGACTGCCAATCCGCCGGTCGCTGCCCAGCCGCCTTACGGCCGGGCGGTGACCGTGCGCGGCTAGGGCGAACCGGCCCGGTTCCGTCCGGGCGGTGACCCCCGACGGTGACCGAATGGCTGTGCGGCGCAGCAGCCGCGACCAGGGCCTTCTCGGACCTTCGTCGGATAGATTTGTGCTTGTCCCGCGAGCGCCGATATCGATAGATTGCATGCATTGGACGCGTTGATTTTTGACCATTTCTTTCAGCATGTGATCAGGGGCTCCGGCCATGTTCGAAAGTCATTTGAATCACCTGTCGCCGCTAGGTATCCGCAAACTCCTCGCAATCGGCGCTCTGCTGGCATCGACCGGCCCGGTATTCGCTCTCACGCAGGAAGCGGCGGTCGAGAACTGCCGGATGACGGTCGGCAAGCCGATCGTGCAGGCGTGCATGCGCGCGGGAGGCGGGCCGGCGGGCGGCGCCAATCTCGAGGCCTGTCGAGCCAAGGCCAAGCCGCAGGTCCATGCTTGCGTGCTCGCCGCCCTCAATGCCGCGAATGGCCGCGCCAATGTCGCGGTCGCGGCGCCCAAGGAGGAGGCGCCCAAGCTGGCGCCAGGAACGGCATTGCCCAAAGGCTTTGTGGCGCCGCCTCGTACGATCGCCGACATCACCTCGATCCTCGACAGCGAAAAGCCGAACGAGAAGCTGATCGCGGAGCTGAAGGCGGACGCGGATTCGACGCCCACGGGGAAGGAGTCACGCGAGGATCTCGCCCAGTTCTATTTCGACCGCGCCAATGCGCGCTCCCAGCTCGGGCGACTTGCCGAATCCACCGCCGACGCCAACAAGGCCGTGGAAGTGGGCCGCGGGGCCGTCAGCCCAAACATGATGGGGCGATTGTTGCAGTTGCAGTCGGTGCAATACGCCCTCGCAGGCGATCCCAAGCGCGCGCTGGAGATCATGCAACAGCTCTTGCGCCAGACGGCCAACGTGCCGGGCGCGAAAGGATATCAGTTCAACGCAAACCGTTCGGTCGCGTCCATTCTCCTCCAGATGGGCGATGTCGCGCAGGCCGAAGCCTATTTGCGTCGCAGCCTGACCGGGATTCAGGAAGCGCGCACCAGTGGGCTTCCGGGCTGGCGAGCGTCCTATGCAAAGTTCGGCCAGACCTGGGAGGGTGAAATCGAGATTACCCGCGGGATAATATTCGAGGCACGGGGGCAATTTGCCGAAGCCGAGGCCGCTTATCGCACCGCGGAGCTGCGCAAGAGCGCCGGTAACAAGGCAGTGTTGGAGTCGGAAAACCCGCCTGCAGAGACGCTCCTGCTGCAAGTTGTCGACGGCCTGGTGTTGAATCAGGCGCGCATGAAGGCGAGGCAGGGCAGACTGGCTGAAGCCGAGGTTGACGCGCGCCGGGCGCTCTTGGCACGGTTAAAGGACACCGGCAAATACAATCCGGTCACGCCGCGCTTCGTGATGGGCCTGGCCGGCATTCTGGTCGAGGAGGGCCGCTACGAGGAGGCCGAGCAACTCGGCCGCGTCGCCATCGAGATCAACAAGACGGTCGGCGTGCCCGAGGATTCGCAGGCTACCGTCGGGTTGCTCTCGCAGCTTGCCGGTATCCTGGCGCTGCGGCGGAAGGCGCCTGAAGCCAACGAGATGTACGCGAGGATCGACAAGGCGGTCGCCAATTGGGATCCGCAGCGCCGCCAGGTATTCGAGCTCAATCCGTCGCGCATCCTGTCGCTTTATGCCTCCGGCCAGGTCGACGCCGGCATCGCCGCGGCCGAGCAATTGGTGAAGAAGCAGGTCGCGCGGGTCGGCGAAAACCATTTCGACGCCGCCTCGGCACGCGGGACGCTGGCGATCGGCTTGATGCGGGCCCGCCGCGATGCGGACGCGATCCGCGAGTTCAAGGCCGCCATTCCTGTCATGATGTCGAATGCGCGTGAGAACGCCGACGACGAGAACACGACGGTTGTTGCCGCGCGCAGCCAGCGGCTGCAAGGGACCGTCGAAAATTATTTCCTCCTGCTCGCACGTGCCGAGGGAACCAGCAACGAGGTCGGCGAAGAGACCTTTGGCCTTGCCGACGCCATTCGCGGCCGGTCGGTGCAGCAGGCGCTTGCAGCCTCCAGCGCGCGTGCGGCGGCGAAGGACCCGGCGCTCGCCGATCTCGTGCGCAAGGAGCAGGACCTGACCAAGCAGGTCAATGCCCAGCTCGGCACGCTCAACAACGTACTCGCCATTCCCTCGGCCGATCGCGACGAGAAGGGCGTTCAGCAGATCCAGGCCTCGATCGCGGCGCTGCGCAGCGAGCGCGACAAGGCGCGCCAGGAGATCAAGCAGAAGTTTCCGTCTTACGCTGATCTGGTTTCGCCCAAGCCGCCGAGCGTCGCTGAAATCCGCGCGACGCTTTCCGAGAACGAGGCGATGCTGTCGTTCTATTTCGGCCAGAATGGCAGCTTCGTCTGGGCCGTCCCCAAGTCGGGTCCGGTGGCATTCGCCGCGATCAATGCCAGGATCGGCGACATTGAGACCAAGATCCGCAAGCTGCGCGAGGCGCTCGAGCCGCAGGCGGCGATGATCTCGGACATTCCGCCGTTCGACCTCAAGCTCGCCTATGAGCTTTACGAGCTCCTGCTCAAGCCGGTTGAAGGCGGCTGGAAGTCCGCAAAGAACCTGATCGTCGTCACCAACGGTGCGCTCGGCCTGCTGCCGCTTTCCTTGCTGCCGACCGCGCCTGCGGAGGTGGCGCAGGATGACGAGCCGCTGTTCGCCAGCTATCGCAACGTGCCATGGCTCGCGCGCACCCACGCGGTGACCACGGTGCCGTCGGCGGCCGCCTTGCGGACGCTGCGGCAGTTGCCGCCCGGCAAGCCCGGACGCAGCGAGCTGGTGGCGTTCGGCGATCCCTATTTCAACAGGGACCAGCAGGCCGAGGCGGAAGCTCCTGTTGCCAAGACCCAGGTTGCGGATGCCGGCGGCAACGTGACGCGCGGCATGCCCCTGAAGCGCCGCAACAGTCCGAAGCTCGAAGGCGTCGACAGCGCCGAGCTCGCGCTGCTGCCCCGGCTGCCCGATACTGCGGACGAGCTGAAGTCGATCGCGCTCGCCTTGCAGGCCGACCCGTCGAAGGTCTTGTTTCTCGGCAGCAAGGCGACGGAAAGCGCGGTCAAGACCATGAACCTCTCCGGCTTCAAGATCCTCGCCTTCGCGACCCACGGCCTCGTGCCGGGCGAGCTCAACGGCCTGACCCAGCCGGCGCTCGCACTGTCGTCGCCGGCGGTGACAGGCGAGGAGGGGGATGGCCTGCTGACTATGGAGGAGATCCTCGGCCTCAAGCTCGATGCGGACTGGGTCATCCTGTCGGCGTGCAACACGGGCGCGGGAGCCGGGGCGGGCGCCGAGGCGGCTTCGGGACTTGGCCGCGCGTTCTTCTATGCCGGCACGCGCGCGCTGCTGGTCACGAACTGGTCGGTGCATTCGCAATCGGCGCGGCAACTGGTGACCGACCTGTTCAAGCGACAGGCCGACGATCCGAAGATCGGGCGAAGCGAGGCGCTGCGCCAGGCGATGATGGCTCTCGTCGATGGGCCGGGTTATCTTAACGCCGAAGGCAAGACCGAATTCGCCTACGCGCATCCGTTGTTCTGGGCGCCGTACACGATCATCGGCGACGGCGGTGTGCGCTAGCGAAATGTGGTGCGTGGGAAGAAAGGGTTGAGTGAGGATGATGCGGAAGACGTTGCTCGGGCTCGTCGCGGCTGGCCTCTTGAGTTCAGGGGTCGCGCAAGCGACGCAATTGATCACGGAAGACGAAGCCAAGCTGCCGCCGCCAAAGGGGGCCATTGCGACCGACCGGCGCGGCATTTTGCGCGGTCCGAAGGTGGAAGTGGTCTCGCCCAGCGATGCGGTCAGCTCGCCGCTGCGGTTGCAACTCAAGTTCGAGTCCTTCGGAGGGGCCAAGATCGATCCTGATTCGGTCAAGGTGTTCTTCCTGCGCTCGCCCAACGTGGACCTGACCGCGCGGGTCAAGCCGTTCATCCAGGCCGACGGCATCAACATGCAGGACGCCGAATTGCCCCCGGGCGAGTATTTGGTGCGGGTCGACATCAAGGACAGCGACGGCCGCCCCGGCACAGCCAGCTTCACCCTGAAGATCGCGCCGAAGTGAAGCGATGAAGTGTCCCTATTGCCGGTCGGAGAATGTCGAGAGCGCGCTGGTCTGCGCGTCCTGCGCGCGCGACATCGCCATTCCTCCCACGCTGATAGCCGAACGCGACGATCTCCTGCGCAAGCGGGACCAGCTTCGTGACGAGTTGCGGCGCGCCAGAGCCGAGATCGAGGCGATCATGACCCGCAGGAAGTCGCGCTGACGATGGAGTGTCCGTTCTGCGCCGAGACCATCAAGGATGAAGCCATCGCGTGCAAGCACTGCTCGCGCGATTTGCGTGTCGTGCGCCCGATGCTTGCCGAGATCGACGAGATCGTCACAGACCTCGACCGGCTCAGGCGCGATCTCGACCGCGTCGGTGCCAGGCTCGAGCGGTACAACAACCCCGTGCGGTATTTTGCGACCCACGCGGTTCTCTATGTCGTGATTCCCGCGCTGCTGCTGGTCACCACGCACGTCCTCGTCACCATCACCTTCAACATCTCGCCGCTGCCGCTCCGGCTGGCGTCGATCATCATACCTCTCCTGTTCGGGCTGATCGCCTATCCGCTGCACCGGGTCTCCCTGATCGGCGCGCTGGTGCTGGGTGTGCTGTGCGCGGCCCTCAGCATCCAGCTGATGCTGACGGTGACCGGCATTCACGACCGCGTCCCGATTCTTCCCGAAGTCTGGGTCGAGTGGCGTGAGGTCTTCGAGTATGGCGCGAGCATCCTGCTCGCCTTCCTGTCCGGCAACATCCTGGGCGTCGTGATCTTCCAGGTGTTGCCGCGGGTTCTGACGCAAGGCGGCAAGCCCAACGCCTTCGCGTTCAGGATCGCGCGCCTTCTCGGCCAGCACGTCGGCGAGGAGCAATTGCGCCGCCGGGCGCGCCTGATTCAGGACCTCATGCAGACCGTCGGTCCCCTCGTCGGCGTCGCCGCCACCGCGGTCGGCTCGATCTACGCGGGGTTGAAGGGGATCCTTGGATAGGGCGGCCTTTGACGGTTCTGGTCGGGGTGCAGTCTGCAAAGAGCAAACGCCTTCTCCAGGTACGATGGCACCTTGGATCGGGTTTGAAAGGTAACGGTAAGAAAAAAGGAAGCTGCTTGTAAAGCGGTTCGGACGGCCTGCTGGCATCTTCCGAAGACGTCGAACAAGAACAGCATGCGCCGCATGCCGATCTCGCATTGCGAGGGAGGTCATCATGAGGGGCTTGATTGCGCTGATAGGCGCCGCATGGTTACGACAGGCCGCCGCATCTACGCAGCCTGCCGTGTTGCGCGGCCTCACCAGCAAGGACCTCTGCGATATCGACACGAGGTGCGGTGAGATCGACTGCGTTACCTCTCAGCGATGCATCGCGCGCTCGCGTCATTCGACGGGCTGGCGCGACGGCACTACGGTTGCCGTGTTGTTGGTGCTCTGCACCGCGTGCATCCTCGGATCCACGAACGAGGCCAAGGCTCAATGCACCGCACGCGACGTGTTGCAGAGACAGTTGACGCTCAAGACGGCTCCCGTTGTCCCGAGACCGCCGAGTTCGGTGGCATCGGCTTCGGATGTTGCGGTGTGGAAGACGATAACAATCGGGACATTCTCGGATTCGTTCGCTCTTCTCAACGCCATGAGCGCGATCGGTTGCGGCGTCGGCGACTCGGCTGCGGCGGCTCTTGCTCGGCCGGCCTTTACCGTCAGTGGCACGAAAGCGGCGGCAGAGCTTCTGACGGTGTCGGCGGCCGAATTGGGCTTTCGGAGCGAGACCGTGTCGCTACGACAGATCTACGCACTCGCGCAGCAACTGGGCTTCGGTCTTGCACCGGCTGAAATTGCTCCGCAGCTCAGACTTCAATATTTGGACCAGCCTATCGGTGAGTTTCTCATCATTGGAATGAGGCCGATCCAGACATGGACAGGTGAAGCCGTCATCCTGACCGTGGCAAATGGCGGAGCAGGCCTCATCCTCATCGGCCAGGACGGTCGCGCGGACGCGGAAATACCAGTGACCTCTCGCTTCGTGTTCGAGCGCGTCCTGCCTATGGCACAGGTAGGCCTTGATATCGGCCCACCTGCTTTGGCCAGTGACGATGCAAGCCCATACGCCGCGAAAGGGCAGAGTTGTTGCCGCTAGCGAAGCCTGAACCAACAACGAGTCGATGAAGACAAACGTTCATCGAGGTCGGATTGAGATTTGCTCCTCAAACGTCGCTCGATACATGCCTCTTGGATCTTTCACATCACTATGGAGGTAGTCCCATGCCGATCGTTCAGTTTACTCGCTTCAAAACCGACAAGCCCGAGGAAATGACCAAGATCGTCAGGCAGGCGAAGAAAATCTTCGAAAAACACGGTGCCGAATTTCTTCGGCTGTCCCGTTTCCACACCGGCCACTGGGCAGGAGAGTTGCTGGTGACGACGCGCTACGCCAATTGGGAAGTCTACGGCAAGGTGCAGGAGGCGGTGGCAAAGGACCCGGAGTTCGCGCAGGTAATGGCCGACGGAATGAAGATTGCCGAACTGCAGGGCCGTAACATCGCCGCTAGCATCGATCTGTAGTCGTCGGGGCGTCGCCCGGCGAACCACGTAAAGGGCGAAGGCCGCTGGACATGTTCCGGCGGCCTTTTTCAATTTCAGGGTAACCGTCGATGAAATGAATTTGCGTTGTTGTGCGGGAATCGAGCAAGAACCTTGTGGGATTTCTCCTCGATCGGAGACGAGTGCGTTCGCGCTGATGAAGAAAGTGAGTGAATCCGTCTGCTTCGTGGGTCGATTGGCTTGATTTGTCGGCGCTTGAATGCGTGAAGCGGTCATTCGGACGGCAATCATCACAATTTTTTTCACGCCGGTGTCGCCGACGAAGCGATCATTTCTCTCCGCGGAAAACAAAGCTGGTTTCGTTTCATTGACTGGACCGCGATCGCTTTTACGATCTGAAACGTCCAAGCGAGATCCTTCACCATGCGGCAATCCGATCCACTCGTCATTCGCGAAGTAGCCTGGCTGACCTCGGCCTTGCGCGCGCCGTGCTGGGCTGAAGCGATGGCGGAGAGCTGTACCGCCGGGATCCGTACACCGCGGACCATCTAGCCGGCGACGCGATCCCCCGGGAATAAAAGCCAGGACATCATCCATTATTCTCCGCCCATGCGATCTGCGCATGGCGGAGCTTTGTCTGAAATTAGCAACTAGAGAGTACAATCATGAGCAATGCGACCACCATCGATAACGTCATTCCGCGCGCTGATATCATCAAGCGCGCGGCCAGAATCGGGGCTGAGATCAGGAACATCAAGCTGTCCGGCGATCTGTCCGATGACGTCATTCGCTCCATCAATCAGGTGCTGCTCGAGAACAAGGTCATATTCTTCCGCGACCAGGGACATCTCGACGATGCCGAGCAGGAGCGCTTTGCTGCCAGGCTCGGAAACCTCGTGCCGCATCCGACGGTTGGTGCGAGCAAAGGTACCGCGTCGATCCTGGAGCTGGATTCGGGCCGCGGCGGCGGCCGTGCCGACGAGTGGCATACGGACGTGACTTTCGTCGACGCCTATCCAAAGATCTCGGTGCTGCGCGGTGTTGTGATCCCACCGTATGGCGGCGATACCCTCTGGTCGAACACGGCAGCGGCCTATCTCGACCTGCCGGCGCCGCTGCGCAAGCTTGCCGACGAGCTCTGGGCCGTCCACAGCAACGCCTATGATTACGCCGCGAAGGTGCGCGCGACGGAGGCGGACAGGAAGCGCTTCGACGAAGTGTTCACCGGCACCGTCTACGAGACGGAGCATCCGGTGGTGCGCGTCCACCCCGAGACCGGCGAGCGCACGCTGGTGCTTGGCAATTTTCTCCAGCGTTTCGTTGGGCTGCCGAAATATGACGGCCAAAAACTGTTCGACCTGTTCCAGTCTCACGTCACGGCGCCGGAAAACACTGTGCGCTGGAATTGGCGGGTCGGTGACGTTGCGATCTGGGACAACCGCGCGACCCAACACTACGCGGTCAACGACTATGGGGATCAGCATCGCGTCGTTCGCCGAGCCACCATCGATGGCGAGGTCCCGCTCAGCGTCGATGGCCGTCGCAGCGTGACGCGGGTCAAGACGCTGAAACCGCAGACAGCGAAGGCCGCCTGATCCAGCTTCACTGACAGGATTTGACAGAATGAACTCCCTGTTCCGATTTGTTCGCGCGCGGCACCTCGCCGCGCGCAAGGCCGCGGGATTGCTGCTGGCCGGCACCCTGACCTTGGGCTTTGCGGCCTCCGCCTTCGCTGAGCCGCCGCTCGAAACGACCGAGATCCGCTACCAGGGTTGGGTCGGCCAAGTGACCTTTATCGAACTGGCTGACGACTTGGGTTACCTCGCCCCGCTCAAGCTCAAATGGGTCGGAAACACCATCAGCGGTCCCCAGGACATCCAGACCGTGGTCACCGGCGATATCGACATAGGCGGCGCATTCTATGGCTCGGTGATCAAGCTGATCGCGGCAAAAGCGCCGATCAAGGCAGTCGTCGGCTATTACGGATCCGATGACTCCACCCACCTCGGCTACTACGTGAAGGAGGACAGCCCGATCAGGACGGCGCGCGACCTGATCGGCAAGAAGGTCGCGGTCAACACGCTCGGCGCTCATCACGAATTCGCATTGCGTGAGTATCTGGCCCGCAACGGCCTGACGCCGGCGGAGGCGAAGCAGGTGACGCTGGTCGCAATTCCGCCGGTTGCCGGCGAGCAGGCATTGCGCCAAGGGCAGGTCGAAGTGACCACGCTGAACGGTGTGTCGCGCGACAAGGCAGTTGAACGCGGTGGCATACGCAGGCTATTTGCCGACACCGACCTGTTTGGCAATTTCACGGGCGGCGCCTATGTCCTGCGGAACAAATTCATCAAGGACAATCCCAACGCCTCCCGCAAACTGATCGAAGGCGTGTCGCGCGCCATCGCATGGGCGCAGGCAACGCCGCCGGAAGAGGTCCGCGCCCGCTTCGAACGCATCATTGCCGAGCGCAAACGGAATGAGGACGCCACTCCGATCAAATATTGGAAGAGCACCGGTGTTGCGTCCAAGGGCGGCGTCATTGGTGATGCCGAGCTGCAGGTGTGGATCGATTGGTTGGTCAGGGATGGCCTTCTCAAACCCGATCAGCTCAAACCGTCGGATATCTACACCAACGAGTTGAATTACTTCCGTCCGGGAAAGACGGCGGAGGCGCGATGAGCCAAGTCGAAACCAGCCCGGTCAAGATCAGCTTCGAGCACGTCCGTAAGGAATTCGTGACGCGAGGTGAGGGGGGCGGTCCGGCGGACCGCTTCACCGCCCTGGAAGACATCACACTCGACGTTCGCGCAGGCGAGTTCCTGGCGCTGGTCGGCCCGAGTGGCTGCGGGAAATCGACGTTGCTCGATTTGCTGGGTGGGCTGACGACACCGACCAGCGGCCGCATCCTGCTCGACGGGCGGCCGATCACCGGGCCCGGCCGCGACCGCGGCATCGTGTTCCAGCAATACGCTTTGTTTCCCTGGCGTACCGCCGTGGAAAACGTCGAGTTCGGACTCGATATCGCCGGGCTCAAGGCGCAGCAGCGGCGTGAGATCGCGCGGCACTTCCTCGATCTCGTCGGCTTGTCCGGCTTTGCCGGCCGCTATCCGCACGAACTGTCCGGTGGCATGAAGCAGCGCGTCGCGATCGCGCGAAGCCTCGCCTACGATCCGGAGGTGTTGCTGATGGACGAGCCGTTTGCTGCGCTTGACGCGCAGACGCGCGAGACGTTGCAGGGCGAACTTTTGCGGATCTGGCGCGCCACGGGCAAGACCATCGTCTTCATCACTCACGGCATCGACGAGGCCGTAGTGTTGGGCCAGCGCGTAGCGGTGATGACGTCACGCCCGGGCCGGATCAAGCAGGTTATCGAGGTTCCGGCCTCGCTGCGCAGCGAGGCCGACGACGTGCGCTCGCTGCCGGAGTTCGGCCATGTGCGGCACGAGGTCTGGAACCTGCTTCGCGAAGAAGTGCAGAAGGCCCAGCAAGGACAATTGAGCGGCGTTGTCTCAAAGCCTCGTGTCGAACGTGAAGTGAAGGAGGTTGCTCATGTCTAGCCTTGAGACGCTGACGCTGCTGGAGCTTGCGCACGGGCGTCCACAATCCGGTGCGGACCAGCGGTCGTCGTCGAGCGTCAATCGTCTCAGCGCAGTCGCGCGCGCGCTGTCTGGGTTCGGACAACGCTCCTTGTTGCTCATCATCTTGTTGTCGGTGTGGGAGGCCGCCCCAAGACTCGGCTTGATCGACCCGGTATTCCTGCCGCCGTTCTCGGAGGTGATCGCCGCGGGCTGGCAGCTCGCGCAAAGCGGCGAACTCTATGACGACGTGTCGGCGAGCTTGCTGCGCGCGTTGAGTGGATTTCTGATCTCGGTTGCGTTGATCGTCCCACTTGGCCTCGCCGTTGGCTGGTATGCCCGGCTTGGCAATCTCCTGAAGCAGTTCATCGAGATGTGCCGCAATACGGCACCGTTGGCGCTGCTGCCGGTGTTCATCCTGCTGCTCGGAATCGGCGAGATGTCGAAGATCACCATGGTGATCTATAGCTGCGCCTGGCCGCTCCTGCTCAACACCATCGCTGCGGTGAAGCAGGTCGATCCGCTCCTCATCAAGTCGGCGCGGACGATGGGCGCGACGCCGCAGCAACTGTTCCGCAAGGTGATCTTTCCGGCGGCGCTTCTGACCATCTTCGTCGGCATTCGCCTCGCCAGCGCCTCCGCCATGCTGGTGCTGGTCGCCTCCGAGATGGTCGGTGCCAAGGCGGGGCTTGGCTATCTCATCATCAACAGCCAGTACAGTTTTCTGATCCCGCAGATGTATTTCGGCATCCTCGGCATCACGACCATCGGGCTCGCGTTCAATGCTGTCCTCGAGGCTCTGGAGCAGCGCTTCATGCGGTGGAAGGCGCCAGTCACGGCATGAGGGTGCAGTCCGGTTGCAACCGTATAAGCTGGAGACGTGATCGATGACCAACCAACTCCACCGCGCCGAGCGCAGGTCCGCGCCGGCCGGATCCGTTGAATATGATGCCGACGTGCTGGTGCTCGGCGGTGGCCCGGCTGGCACCTGGGCTGCGGTGAGCGCGGCCGAGCGCGGCGCGCGGGTGGTGCTTGCCGACAAGGGATTTTGCGGCACGTCGGGCGCCACGGCGGCGGCCGGCACCGGCGTCTGGTACGTCGACCCCGTGCCGGCGCAGCGCGAGGCGGCGATGGCCAGCCGCGAGAAACTCGGCGGCTATCTCCAGGATCGCCGCTGGATGGCTCGCACGCTGGATCTCACCTATCAGCAGAGCAATCGCCTCGCCGAATGGGGCTATCCCTA
This sequence comes from Bradyrhizobium sp. UFLA05-89, assembly GCF_059803475.1. Lineage (NCBI taxonomy): Bacteria > Pseudomonadati > Pseudomonadota > Alphaproteobacteria > Hyphomicrobiales > Nitrobacteraceae > Bradyrhizobium > Bradyrhizobium sp. UFLA05-89. Next base: position 22,295 of record NZ_JBANBA010000009.1, read on the forward strand.
TCCGGTGGATGATCGCGGCAAGTCGCAGCGCAACTCGTTGCAAGGTCCGGAATATATGCGGCTGATGCGCAAGCGGACCAAGCAAGCCGGCGTCACCATTCTCGATCACAGCCCGGCGCTCGAATTGCTGGTGGATGATGCCGGCGCCGTTGCCGGCGCGAGCGGCTTGCGCCGGCAAAAGCAGGATCGCTGGACAGTGCGCGCCAACGCGGTGGTGATCGCGACCGGTGGCTGTGCGTTCCTGAGCAAGACTCTGGGATCGAACGTGCTGACCGGCGACGGCTATCTGATGGCCGCGGAAGTCGGTGCCGAGTTCAGCAGCATGGAGTTCTCCAACCCTTACGCGATCTCGCCGGCGTTCGGCTCGGTGACCAAGACGCTGTTTTACGGCTGGGCCACCTTCACCTATGAGGATGGCAGCTTGGTTCCTGGCGCAGCGTCCAAGGGCGGGCGATCGGCGATTGCCCGCGCGCTGCTTCAGGGCCCGGTCTATGCCCGGCTCGACAAGGCTGACGAGGACGTGCAGCGGCACATGCGCGTGTCGCAGCCGAACTTCTTCCTGCCGTTCGACCGCACCGGTATCGACCCGTTCAGGGAGAGTTTTGCCGTGACGTTGCGGCTGGAAGGGACCGTTCGCGGCACCGGCGGCCTGCGCATCGTCGACGACACCTGCGCCACCAGCGTGCCGGGACTCTATGCGGCGGGCGATGCGGCCACGCGCGAACTGATCTGCGGCGGTTTCACTGGCGGCGGCAGCCACAATGCCGCCTGGGCGATGTCGTCGGGGACCCTTGCCGGGCAGGGCGCCGCGGCGTACGCGCGGCAGGCTGGTACGGCGGCCGCGCGAAAACTATCGTCAGCGGGAATGGTCGGTTTTCGCAGCCGCTCGCGGCGCGCGTTCGAACCGGCGGCGCTGGCGAGGGCCGTCCAGGATGAAGTCTTCCCGTATGAGCTGAACTATTTCCGCGAGGCTTCGCGGCTGGATGGAGCGCTGGCGCGCCTCGACGCCGCATGGCGCGACGCATCGGAAGCTGACGCCGCCGGCGCGGCCGACGTGCTGCGCGCGCGTGAAAGCACAGCGATGCTTGCGACCGCGCGGTGGATGTATCGCAGCGCGCTCGCGCGTCAGGAAAGCCGCGGCATGCATCGCCGCGACGATTTCCCCGATCAGGATCACCGGCAACGCCACTACGTGACGACGGGCGGTCTCGACGAGGTCTGGACCGCGGTCCGGCCGCATGCCGAGGCCTTTGCGGAGGCCGCGGAATGATCGAGGTCATCGATACCGAACGCTGCACGTCCTGCGACATCTGCGTCAACGTGTGCCCGACCAACGTGTTCGACAAGACCGACGACGTTCCGGTGATCGCGCGGCAGGGCGATTGCCAGACCTGCTTCCTCTGCGAGCTCTATTGTCCCGAGGACGCGCTTTACGTCTCGCCTTTCGCGGATGAGAGCCAGCAAGTCGACCTCGTTGCGCTCAAGCAGGCGGACGCGCTGGGCAGCTATCGCCGCGCCGTCGGCTGGACCGATGACACCAGGAGCCGCCGGAGCGGTGACCGCAGCTATCTCCTCTTCGGGCATTGAGCGGGCTCAACCTGCGCCGGCCGATACGCGATCGATTCACAACCGGAGTGGCGGCCGCTCTTGCTACAAAGCGGCCCATCCGCCCGAAACCTCATGTCTCAGAAGGGATGCTTGCGGGAGAATGGGATTGTTAAACTTTAGCGCTTGTTCGAATGAACTTTCGTGGGAATCACTAGCGCAAAATCAATGCATCATTGGTGCGATTCTATAGATAACTTGTAAACGTTCCGACCGAATTTGTCGCCGCGCTCCCTACCAACGACTGGACGGCGGAGCTGGATGGATGCCATTTTTTCCTGGCTGGTGGGATCCGCGCACCTTCATCCCAGGAGGGGTGGCGAGCGGAACCAAGGCAGAGACGTTTGAAGTTGCTGCGTTAGTGTCACGGGGGATCGCGATGATGAGGCGAGCAATCCCAGCTTTTGTAGCATTGATTGCGCTCAGCCAAACGGCCACAGCTGGTGTCTCTTGCGCCGTGGTACGTTTCTATGTCGCCAAATACTCGGAAGCGGCAGCCGAGACGTGGGCACGAAGTCACGGCGCCAGTGATGCCGAAATCGAAACGGCGCGTCGTTGTCTGCATCATAGCGCAAACATGCAGACTGCAAGCTCGGCTGCGAGGTCACAGGTGCTCACTCCTGTAACCGAGCAGGAGCGCGCCCGGCGCGAACCAAATGAACGCGATCCAGATCAGGAAGTGAAGCTCGTCGTACCCGTGCAGGATCAGCGCGCCGCCCCCGAGACGGATAGTCACGACGACGAACCACGCGTGCACGGCGTCATCCGCCCGAAGGATGAGGATCCTTCGGCCGGGCGTGTGAGCGACGAGGCCAATGGTCCCTCCGATAGAAGGACTACCACGGTGCGTCCACGCTATGTGGGCTCTGTGCATCGCGCCGACGGTAGGGGAGGGACGGGCCATGTGGCATGGTTCAAACGACTCTGGGGTCACCTGGTTGGGCCGCGCCGATCCAGCATCGCCCTTTTTGCATTTCCTCGTTGGGGATCGAATAAGGTACGGCGTCATCTCAGCGGGACCGCACCGGGCCACAGGACAGGGTGAGCTGCATCGCTGGATGCTTCCGGTTCTTCACCTTGACCCAATGCCTTCAAAGCGGCGTCAGTGCGGTTGGCATGTCGTACACTGGGTCAGCCGGTTGCGTTCGGTTACGGGTTGGACTGACGACCCGGACCGAGCCAATCAGGCCCGGTTCTCCGGCCCGCGGCTACTGTACATGGGGTTGTTTTCCAGATTTTTGATAACGGCTGCCGACGGGCCGCTCACCGCCGCCCGCGCGGGGCCTCGGCCTTGGTGGGGGCGTCGGTCTGCGGCGCGCAGCTCGCGGCCGCCAGCGAGGCCTGGGCCTGCGGCATCAGGCCGGGCTCGGCGGCGAGCGCCTTCATGACGATCAGGCCGGTCGCGCTCGGGGAATCGATGATCAGCCGGTCGGCCGCCGTGACCTCCTCGTCCTCGGGCAGCGCATTGTGCTGGGCTTCCGTCATCAGGTCGAGCTCGATCACCTTCTTGCCGGCGGAGCGGTCGTTGATGGCGTAATAGGCGATCTCGTTGCGGGTGTAGAACGACACCGAAGTATAGGCCTGGCTCACCGGCACCTTCAGCTTCAAGGGTCCGCCGGAGAGATCGTAACGGCAGATCGCCAGCGCAAAGGCCGGGTCCATGAACGGCATCGGCGAGGTGTTGGGATCGGCGAGCGGCAGCTGTGTGACCGCGTTCTCCTTCGTCATCGGCGTCAGCCGCGAATAGGCGTCCTGGGTCGCGATCCGTGGCAGCGCCAGCACGCTGACGAGGTGAACGATGAGGCCGAGCAGGACGCCGGCGAGGATCGTGAACGCGAGCCGGATCATGGGCAGCCCACCGTCGCGATCTGCGGCATCGGCGCGTCGCGCTGGGTACGCGTGGCAACGCCGACGGGCGTGTCGTAGAGGCGGAACATCAGCGCATAGCGCTCGATGCCGCCGGTCGGCAGCCAGTTGCCAGCGCGGGAGCGCGAGGCGATGTGAATCTCGAACGAGCCATCGGACTGCCGGACGATTTCCTGGCTGGTGAAGCCGTAGCGCTGCAGCGAGTTGGCGACGAGATGGCCCTTGCGGTCATAGAGCGTCAGCGTCCAGAACCGCGCCGGCGGGGTCACGCCGGAGACCACGATGTCACAGCGGCCGTCGAGCGCCTTCTTCTTGTCGTCGGTGGTCGCGGTGAACGCAACGCCGTCGCCGGTGCCGATCGGCAGCTCGCCGTTGCGCACGATGGTGGCGCGCGAATAGGGGTCGACGTCGGCGGTGCCGGTGCGCGGGCGCGCCGTCCATGCGCCGATCGTGAGCGCGCCGATGTCGGTGCCGCGCGTCGTCGTCATCCAGGTCGCGCCGACGCCGACCGCGGTGGCGAGCAGAAGGGCCGTCAATGTGATGATGATCAGCCGCATGGGATCAGGTCAGTTCTTGCGCGGGCCGGACGAGGTCGCGTTCTCCTCCGCCGCATAGTTCTGCGGGAAGGCGAGCGCGCTCGACGGCGAGGCGGGCTTGGCCGGCTTCGCCGTGTCGTCGGACGTCGTCTTGGTCGTGGTCTTGGCGGCGTCGTCGAGCAGCTTCTCCACCCGCACCAGAATATCGGCGCCGCGCTTGGTCAGGATCGGCGGCGGACCGGGCTTGGTCTCCAGCACCTTCGGCGCCGCATTGGCCTGTGCGTTGGCGGCAACCGGCTGCGGCGGCAGTTTCTGGCCCATGCCGATGCCGGGAATCTCCCGGACTTCGACGCCCTGATGTGCCGCGACCATGATGTCGTGCCAGGTCTGCGCCGGCAGCGAGCCGCCGGTCATGCGGTTGGTCGGCGAGTAGTCGTCATTGCCGTACCAGACCGCGCAGGTGAAGTTGCCGGTGTAGCCGACAAACCAGGCGTCGCGATAGGCGTTGGTGGTGCCGGTCTTGCCCGCGGTCGGAATGCCGTCGAGCGCGGCGCGGCGCGCGGTGCCTTCGCTCACCACGTGGCTCATCATGCCGGCCATGTCGGCCGCGATGTTCGCGGGAATGGCCTGCCGCGGCTTCGGACCGTCGCGGTCCCAGCGCCAGACCAGGTCGCCGCCACCGGTGCGCACTTCAAGTACGGAATGCGGGGTCACGGCCTTGCCCTTGTTGGGGAAGGTCGCATACGCCACGGCATGCTCGATCACGGTGACTTCATCGGATCCGATCGGCAATGACGGCGTGTCGGGCAGCGGCGCCTTGATGCCGAAGCGGCGGGCGACCTCCACGATCTTGGCGCGGCCCGCTCTCGGGCCCTCTTTGCCGCCCATCGCGATCGAGAGCTTCACCGGCACGACGTTGATCGAGCGGGTGATCGCCTGCGTCAGCGTCACCGAGCCGGAATAGGAGTGGCCATAGTTCTGCGGACACCAGTTCCCGATGCAGACCGGGCCGTCGACCACTTTCGAGTTCGGCGTGAACCCGTTCAGCAGCGCCGTCGTGTAGACATAGGGCTTGAACGACGAGCCGGGCTGCCGATAGGCGTCGGTCGCACGGTTGAACTGGCTTGCGCCATAGTCGCGGCCGCCGACCATGGCGCGGATGCCACCGTCGAGATCGGCGACGACCGTCGCGGCCTGCGTCGCGTGATAGTCGCGGCCGAACTGACGGAGCTGGTTCTCGATCGCGTCTTCCGCGGCCTTCTGCACGTTGGTGTCGATCGCGGTGCGGACCACGAAGACGCGCTCGGTGTAGGATTTCGGGAAGGTGTCGACGAGCTTGCGCATCTCGTCGAAGGCGTAGTCGAGATAGTAGTTCGGCGATGCCTCGTCGCGGCGGTCGACTGCGAAGGCCGGGTTGCGGCGGGCGCCGAACACCTGGCCCTCGGTCATGAAGCCGGCATCGACGAGGTTGTCGAGCACCACGTTGGCGCGGGCGCGGGCGGCGGGCAGGTTGATGTGGGGCGCGTACTTGGTCGGGGCCTTGAACAGGCCGGCGAGCATCGCGGCTTCCGCAAGCGTCACGTCGCGAGCGGATTTGTTGAAGTAGAAATGCGCCGCGCCGTCGACGCCGAAGGTGCCGCCGCCCATATAGGCGCGGTCCAGATACAGCTTCAAAATCTCGTTCTTGGTCAGCCGCCATTCCAGCCAGACCGCGAGGAAAGCCTCGTTGATCTTGCGCTCGATGGTGCGCTCGTTGCTCAAGAACAGGTTCTTGGCGAGCTGCTGGGTGATCGAGGAGCCGCCCTGGCGGACGCCTCCGGCCTGGGCGTTGGTGACGAGGGCGCGCGCGGTGCCGGCGATGTCGATGCCGAAATGATCGTAGAAGCGGCGGTCTTCGGTGGCGAGCGTCGCCTTGATCAGCACGTCCGGAAAATCTTCCAGCGGGATCGAGTCGTTGTGCTTGATGCCGCGGCTGCCGATCGGGGTGCCGTAGCGGTCGAGGAAGGTCACGGCGAGGTCGGACTTCTTCAGCCAGTCCTCATCCGCCGTCTCGCGGAAGGCGGGGATGGCGAGGGTGAGCAGCAGGACCAGGCCGCCGAGACCGAGGGTAGCGGCCTCCGACAGCGGCTCGATGAATACCCAGCGCTTCCACCGCCCGACATAGAAGCGGTCCATGAAGGTCGAGTAGCGCTCGTAGAGCTCGCGGATGCCCTTGGCCGAGGAGAACAGCGAGGAGTCGATGCGCGCATCGAGGTCCAGGAAGAAATTCCGGGCCTTGCTCTTCCAATGCGGTGGTATGATCTGGCGCACCTAGAACCCTTGAGGCTCGGTTCGAAAGCGTTCAAGCACCCGGCCGGGGCGGCATCGAGACGTCTTGCGGGAACGTTGCGGCAAACCCAAGGCGCCCAATTGCGTCCTTCGGGGGGACTCGCAGGTTGTTCTAGCCGAGCGGGGGCCATAAACCAATGGTCACGCTCGCGATTTTGAACGACAGGCCTAATTGGCCCCGCATCTTTACGGAACGTCCACGGCGCTACTTGCAGCGTCATCGGCCCGCGCCCTAGATGGTTTGGCCGATTGTCTTATGAAACCAGTTGAAGACGCAATGACCGCAGCTCCCAAACGACCTTCAGGCCAGGAAGGATTCTTCTGGAAAACCAAGACATTGGAGCAGATGTCGGAGGCTGAATGGGAGAGCCTCTGCGACGGCTGTGGGCGCTGCTGCCTGAACAAGCTCGAGGACGAGGACACCGGGGACATCTATTTCACCCATGTCGGCTGCAAGCTGCTCGATGCCGGCACCTGCGCCTGCAAGGACTACCCGAATCGGTCCGAGAAGGTGCCGGATTGCGTGCGCCTGACCCCGGCCAATGTCCGCACCCTGAACTGGCTGCCGCCGAGCTGCGGCTACAGGCTCGTCGCGGAAGGGCGCGACCTCTATTGGTGGCACCCGCTGATCTCAGGCGATCCCAATACCGTGCATGAAGCGGGCGTCTCCGTGCGTGGCCGGGTCGAGGGCAGCGAGGACGAGATCCCGGACGAGGAGCTCGAGGATCACATCGTCGAGTGGCCGGCGCTGCTGCCGAAGCGGGCGCGGCTGAGGAGGCGGCCCAAGGCCTGACAAGGCCACCTGCGTTCCCGTCTTCGAACCGATCACGTCTTCGGGATGACCCGGGGACGGGATGCTCCCATGCATCGAGGTGCCTGCCTCGATGAGGATTTGCTGCGTACATTGCAGTTCATAGAACGATTCCATCGCGGCGTTGCGCCGCAACAAGAACTACGTCCGAAATGAACAAGTTCGAACGGCAGAGCCACGCGACTGCCGACATCAGGGCTTTGTCCGACGACATCGCCGAAGAGCTGTCCCGCCTTCCGACCGAGGTCTTGAGCGTCGACGACGCCCCCTCCATCGCTCCGCCGGCGCCGCTGACCGCGGACGAAGTCCGCACCATCGTCATCAGCCTGATGCTGACGATGTTCCTGGCGGCGCTCGACCAGACCATCGTGGCGACCGCGCTGCCGACCATCGGACGCCAGTTCCGCGACGTCTCAAACCTCTCCTGGGTGATCACGGCTTATCTGCTGGCCGGCACCGCCGTGGCGCCGGTGTTCGGCACGCTCAGCGACATCTACGGCCGCCGCGCCATGCTCATAACCTCCCTGAGCCTCTTTGTGGCCGGCTCGATCCTCTGCGCGGTAGCGCCAAACATGCCGATGCTGATTTTGGCGCGCGGCCTGCAAGGCCTTGGCGGCGGCGGCATCATGCCGGTGGTGCAGACCGTGATCTCCGACGTGGTTAGCCCGCGCGAGCGCGGCCAGTACCAGGCCTATTTCTCCAGCGTCTGGATGGTCGGCGGCATCCTCGGTCCCGTGATCGGCGGCGTGTTCGCCGAGCATCTGCACTGGTCGATGATCTTCTGGATCAACCTGCCGCTCGCAGCCGCAGCGCTCGCGCTGCTGCTGCCGAAGATGGGCAGGATCCCGGTCTTCCATCGCAAGCGCAAGGTCGACTGGTTCGGCGGCGTCTTGCTGATGGCGTCCGCGGTTGTCTTCATGCTGGTCTTGACCTGGGGCGGCACCCGCTACCCCTGGCTCTCGCCGACCGTGATTGCGATGATCGGCGCCGCGGTCGCGCTCGCCGTGACCTTCGTGTGGCACGCGCTGCAGGCGGACGAGCCGTTCCTGCCGTTGCCGCTGCTCAGCGGTACGGTCGCGCCCTACGCGCTCACCGCCGGCGGCTGCGCGCTCGGCGCGATGACCGGTCTCACCGTGCAGCTCCCGCTCTACTATGAGTCCGTCTACCATCTCAGCGCCAGCGAGGCCGGACTTGCGCTGATTCCGCTCGCGGCGGTCTCGACCTGCGGTGCGGCAATCGCCGGCCGCACCATGGCGCGCGCCAAGCACTACAAGCGCGTCGCCGTCGTCGGTACATCGTGGGCAGCGCTGTGCGGACTGGGACTCACGTTCCTCACGTTGCCGCTGTGGGCTCTCTTGGTCTTGATGGCCGCGTTCGCGCTGGGCCTCGGTACGACCTTCCCGGTCTGCGTGGTCTCGCTGCAGAATTCGGTCGCCCGAGCCCAGGTCGGCACCATCACCGGCGCGATGAACTTTTTCCGCTCGCTGATGTCCTCGTTCACGGTCGCAGCGTTTGCGGCGATCCTGCTGATCTCGCTCGGCGCCGACATCCCGCTCGCCGGCGAGCATCATGGCGCGATCAACGCGATTCCCTCGGCCGACATGATGATGGCGTTCCGCTACGTTTTCGGCGCGGCGGCCGCGATGATGGCTCTCGCCTCGCTCTGCCTGATCCTGATGGAGGAGCGGCCGCTCGCCGGACCAGCTAGCGCGCAGCCCGTCGAGATGGCGGAGTAGGGGACGCCCGATCGCGTCGTTGGCTGCTGCAGCAAGGTTGGCTGCTGCGAAGCGAGTCGAGCCGCATCAATTTCGTCGACAGCATCGAGACGTTTCGCGCCAGACAATCTGGGTTCAGCCGATGCGGTGGAGCGCGAGCGGCGTCGGAGGACGATTGGCCGCGGTAATTTCATGCTTGCATTGCGACCTCTTACATTGGATTGCGACGCGAGACGTCCGGCCAATTTAGCAGGATATTCTTTACTTCAAGAACATCTGGCGGAGGGAATCCGGAGAACGTAAGACCGGCGCCAATTCTTCTCCGTCGGCAAGACTCATGCCCTCCAGTACGATCAGTCTTCGTTCCGTCGAGCAGCGCTTCCAGTCCAAGCGCGGCTCGGTCTGTGCGTTGACCGAGGTTACTTTCGACGTCCTCGCGGGCGAGTTCATATCCATCGTCGGGCCTTCCGGCTGCGGCAAAAGCAGCCTTCTTCGTCTGATCGGTGGCCTTGATAGTCCCTCCGAAGGTCAGATTCTCATCGACGGAGACGATGTTCGCGGCCCGCGCAGAGAGATCGGCACGGTGTTTCAGTCGCCTGTGCTTTTCCCGTGGCGCACGGTGCTCGGCAATGTGATGCTTCCTGGAATTGTTCATCGCCGCGACCGGAAAAAAACCGAAGCAAGGGCGCGGACGTTGCTGGAGACGGTGCAACTGTCCGACTTTGCGAAGAGTTATCCGTTTGAGCTGTCGGGAGGAATGCAGCAGCGCGTGGGCATAGCTCGCGCGCTGATCAACGATCCGACGATGCTGCTGATGGATGAACCGTTCGGGGCGCTCGATGCTCTGACTCGCGAAACGCTGAACATGCAATTGCAGCAATTGTGGCTGGAGCAGCGGCAGACAATTGTCTTCGTTACTCACTCGGTCCCCGAGGCAATTCTTCTGTCTGACCGGGTTCTCGTGATGAGCGGAAGACCTGGGCAGATCCGTGCGGACATTGCGATCGACTTGGCGAGACCGCGCGGAATTTCGGACACGGCGACCGCCGCCTTCGGCCGCTACGCCGACCAGATTCGTGGTCATCTCAACGCCGGCGGACGTCTGGATTGATCGTGAAAGATATCGCTCTCAAGGTCGTGGTCAGTTTGGCCATCTTTGCCGTTCTTTTGACCGCCTGGCATGTAGCCATCGTGCATTTCGAAGTCGCGAGCTTCATTTTTCCAACGCCCTTGGCAGTCGGAGAAGCACTCTGGGGCGGCCTGGCGAAAGGCCTGTATCTCGAACATGTGCGTGTGACATTGACGGAAACGCTGGCCGGCTTTGGCGTCGCCTTCGTCGCCGCACTGCTTCTTGCGACGCTCATATCGATGAGCCGCACGGCATCTTTCTACGTTTATCCGTATGTCCTGTTCTTCCAGTCAGTTCCGAAGGTGGCACTCGCGCCTGTCATCGTCATCTGGTTCGGACTTGGTATCCAATCCAAGATCGTGACCGTTGCGCTGATGTGCTTCTTTCCTTTGATGGTAAACGCCGTCGCGGGTCTTCAATCCGCGCAGAAGGATCGCGTCGACCTGCTCCGCTCGCTCGACGCCAGCCCCGTTCAAATCTTCACGCTGCTGCGTCTGCCCAGTGCCCTTCCATTCATCGCGGCCGGAGCAGAGGTGTCGATGACCTTTGCACTCATCGCCGCGATAGTCGCCGAATTCGTGGGGGCGCGTGCGGGACTTGGCGTGCTTCTTCAGACGATGGGCAGCAATCTCGACATCGCAGGTCAGTTCGCCGTTCTCGTCATTCTCGCAACGATCGGCTTCCTTCTCAACCGCATGGTGGCGCTGCTCAGCGACTACCTTCTGTCCTGGGATGTCAATCGAAAGACCCGTCGTTCCAGTCTGGGACGCTGACGGGGCAATTCGGAGTTCTTCATGTCGTTCAAGTCTCTGGGGTCCGCGCTGCTCGTGTCATTGGCCGTCTTGCTGCCCGTTGCGGCGAAGAGCGAGACAAAACCGGTCCGTCTCGCCTGGTGCACGTCATCCGCCGGAATATCGCTGGCGCCGGTCGCCGCTGCCAAGAAGTTCGGATGGTTCGAGCAGGAGGGGCTGAATGTCGAGATCGTCAATGTCGCAACGGGCATGGATTGCGTGACATTCGTCGCAACCGGCGAGATGAACTACGCCGTCCCATCGATTGAGGCGACCGCTGCGTTCGTTGCCAAGGGACTAAAGGCGAAAGTCTTCTTTACCGTGTATCAGAACTCACCCTGGGAGATCCGGGTGCCGGCCGAAAGCCAGGCGAAGAGCGTCGCGGACCTGAAGGGCAGGAAGATTGGCGTGATCTCGCTCTCCGCCGTCGGCGCGTCTGTTGCCAAAGGCCTTGTCAAGTCAGCGGGTCTCGATCCCGAAAAGGACGTCACGTTGGTCGCGGTGGGCGATGCCCAGCGAGCCGCTTATTTTCTCCGCAAGGGCGAAATTGATGCAGTCAGCATCTTCACGCTGGCTCATCTGCAGATTGAAAATGCCGGCGTGACCCTGCGCAAGATCGACGCGCCGGACATCGACGCTGCACCGTCGTTGGGCCTGATCGCCAAAGCAGATTATCTGGCTGGCCACAGACAGGAAGCAATCGGTCTTGCTCGCGCCTATGCCAAGGGACTCGCTTTCACGTTTGCATCGCCACGCGCGGCCCAGAAGGTGTTCTACGAGATTTTCCCGCAGGCACTTCCTTCCAGCAAATCTGTTGCGGAAGTGGAAAAGTCAAACATCGCTCTCACGGAATCCCACGCCTCCGGCGACTCGCCCTTGAACGGCAGGCTGGAGGATTGGGGCTATTCACGTGTGGACGTGTACAATCGATATCTGGCCACGATCAGTGACTGGCACATGATCAACGCCAAGATCACGGCGGCCGACGTCATCGACAATAGCCTGATCAAGGAGATCAACGCTTTCGACCGCGCTGACATCGCCAGGCGCGCGGCAGAAGCCGCGACTGGAAACTGAGTGACGTGGCCTTGGGAAAGACAATGACACGGAGACAGGTCCACCTTGGTGCGTTTCTGACGGCCAGCGGCTTTCACACTGCGGCCTGGCGACACAAGGGAGTTCCGGCCGGCGGGGGGCTGGATCCGCAACTTTACAAACGGGTCGCCCAGGCGGCGGAGCGCGGGAAGCTCGATGCGCTGTTCGTGCCGGATTTCTTCACCGTGAATCTGCCGCAACTGGCCATCCGGCAGGAAGTCGTGCGGTTCGAGCCGATGACCTTGTTGTCCTATCTCGCGGCAGCAACGGACAGGATCGGGTTGGTCGGCACGTCTTCGACGACTTACGACGAGGTGTATCATACGGCGCGGCGTTTCGCCTCGCTCGACCACCTGAGCGGTGGTCGCGCCGGCTGGAACGTGGTGACGTCGGCACAGCCGTCAGGTCCTCTGTTCGGTCGTGGGCCATTGCCCGAGCATGACCTGCGCTACGAGATGGCCGACGAGTTCTTCCGCGCGGTTTGCGCGTTCTGGGATAGCTGGGAGGACGGCGCCATCACGCGCGACAAGGCCAACGGCGTTTTCTTTGATCGCGAAAAGCTCCACCCCGTCAGCTTCCGCGGTGAACGCCTTTCGCTGGACGGAATTCTAGATGTGGCCCGGCCGGTGCAAGGTTATCCGGTCATCGCGCAGGCCGGCGCCTCCGAGGCCGGGAAGGCCTTTGGCGCCAAATATGCCGAGTTGGTGTTCGTCACAGGGCAGCCGGATGTCGCCAAGGCCCAGGCGTTCTATGCCGATGTCAAGCGGCGTGCCGAAGCCTTCGGCCGCAACAGGAATTCCATCAAGATCCTGCCTGCAATACACCCGGTCGTAGGCCGCACGATGCGTGAGGCCGAAGAGAAGTTCGAATATCTGCAAAGCCTGGTGCATCCTGAAATCGGTTTGGAATCGCTCCGTAAGCTCACGGGTGGTTTCGATTTCACCGCCTTTGATCTCGATGATCCCGTTCCTGAGGTGCCCCTGACCAATGGCAATCAGACGCGTCAGAAAGCACTCTTCGATATCGCGCGGGACAAGGGAATGACTATTCGCGAACTCTATCTCGAGCTCGCGGGCGGCATGAATCGCGTCATCGGCACCCCTGCCGATATCGCAGATTTCATCGAGCGATGGAGCGATGCGGATGCTGCTGATGGGTTCATGATCTCGATCCTGAGTCTCCCCGATAGCATGGACGACTTCGTCGATCTCGTCATTCCGGAGCTCCAGGAGCGCGGCCTGTTCCGGCGCGAATATCAAGGTACGACACTGCGGGATCATCTCGGTCTGGCGCGTCCGCCGCGATTGCACTATTCGTAAATGGACGCGCCATTTGGCGTGCAGGGCCGGGGCGGCGTGTCATCCGCCGCGATCGGCATAAGGGTTGTCATCAGCGCTGCGCTCGGCCGCCTTCCTCGCTGTTGCCGCAAGATGGTCCTTCAACCGCGTGAGCGCCTCGGCGGACCAGTCCTGCACATCGGTGACGGCGATCCAGGCATCGACGTAATGCTCGGGCGCGTACACATGGCCAAAGCCCATCGGCGTGTTGGTGGCGACCGCCATGTCGAGGGCGAGCTGGAGCATCGTCACGACGGGATACCAGCGCAGCTCAGGTGACACGTCCGGGCCGCGCGGCGCTTTCATCCAGGCTGGTGCGCGGTAGGCATCGTGGTAGTCGAACAGCACGATCGGATCGCTGGCATATTGCAGATAGACGACGCGCAGCGCGCCCCAGGGCGCATCGGCCGGCACCGTCGGCCCGTTCTGATTCATGAAGCGTACGAAGCGGCCGTCGCGAAATTCAGGCAGCCAGGCCGGCGAGCCTTCATTGCGGTTCGCGGTGACCGAGCGCCAGATGCGGCTCTCGAACGGCGGCCCGCTCCACAGCGCGCCGGCAATGGGGTCGCCGATCGTCTCGAACAGCTCGGCGGATTTCTCCGAGTTCATGGCGCCGAGGCTGAGACCATGCAGGTACAGTTTTGGCCGCTTGTCTCTCGGCAGCGTCGTCCAGTAGCCGTAAACTTCCGAGAACAGGGCGCGCGCAGCTTCCGCGCCGTATTCGGGCTGAAACATCAGCGACAGAGGGCTGTTGAGATAGGAATACTGCATCGCGACGCTGGCCACGTTGCCGTGGTGGAGATACTCGACGGTGCCCATCGCCGCAGGGTCGACCCAGCCGGTGCCGGTCGGCGTGATGACGATCAGGATCGCGCGCTCGAAGCCGTGCTGGCGCTTGAGCTCGTCCAGCGCCAGCTCGGCGCGCGCCTGCGCCGTGTCGCGGGCACCGAGGCCAACATAGACCCGGACGGGCTCCTGCGCGGGCTGCGCCGTGAAGGCGCTGATCTCGGCTGCGGTTGGACCCGAGGCCACGAATTCGCGCCCCGCACGTCCAAGCTCATTCCATTTCACCAGCGATGCCGCGCTTCCCGTTTTCTCGGGCGCCGTCGGCTGCGGCCGCTCCGGCTCGAGCAGGGCGTCGAATTCGCGGAAGGAGGAATCGAGCGCGCGGAACGCGGTGCGGATCAGGAGATTGTTGGCGATCGACCAGAACAGCAGCGCCGCCACGAGAACGCCGAGGACGTTTGCGATCTTTCTCGGGACGACGCGACTTTTGCGTGCGGCCAGGAAGCGAACCATGAGCACGAACAGCCGTCCCAGCGCCAGAAGCACGACGAATGTGAGCAGCGCGATGGCGCAGACTTTGAACGGATGCGCGGTCTCGACCGGCGCCATCTTCATGACGGCGCGGATCGAGTTCTGCCATTCGGCGGTTCGCCAGAGATAAATGACGACGACGAGCAGGCAGCCGACCGCGACCAGCGTGTTGGCGGTCGATCGCACGCGCGGCGAAGGTTCGGGCAGTTCAAGGTAATGCCACAGCCAGCGCCAGAGGAGGCCGGCCGCGTAGCCGATCGCGAAGCAGGCGCCGGCCAGCGCGCCTTGCGTGAGATAGCTGCGTGGAATGAGCGTCGGCGTGAGCGAAGCCGCGAAGAACAAAGCGCCCAGCATGAGGCCGACGCCGGACAGCGACAACATCTGCCGTCGGATCAGCCATGCGAGATTTTTGAAAGCGGCACCCACGGCGCGACGACTTCCTGAATTGGACGACTATCGCACAATCGGACTCGATCGCAACCGAGGTGAGGCGGGCGGCGGTTCCCGTGAGGGTCTATCCCGCCTGCGCGAGCCGCGCGTCGCTCCCTCCGCGCAGCAGGGCGAAGTCGATCGGCTTGGTCAGGAGTCCTGTGGCGCCTCCGCCGCCGAATTGGCAAAATCCATCACAAAGCGCTGAGCGCGGAGATCGCGACAAATTGCTGGCGGAACAACGCCTCCACGTCGGGCTCGTCGTCCACCACGAGAACCATCACAGTCACGGCTAACCTCTGGTCCTGTCTGAAAAATTGCCTTTGCGCGGCAATCTGATCGTGAACTCGGTAAATTCGCCGGACACGGTTTCGACGTCGATCGTGCCACCATGCTGTTTCACGATGATGTCGTGGCTCATGGAAAGCCCGAGTCCCGTACCTTCGCCTGCCGGCTTGGTCGTGAAGAAGGGGTTGAACATCTTCTCTCTTACGTCAGGGGGAATGCCGATGCCGTTGTCGCGGATGCGGATTTCGACTTGGGCGCCGCGATCCTGTGTGCCCGCGACCAGGACAGGTTCGTAGTCGTCAGCGCCATTCGCGGCCTTGCGTTTGGCGACCGCGTAAAAGCCGTTGGCGATCAGATTCAGGAGAACGCGGGTGATCTCCTGGGGGAAGGCGTCGACCATGCCAGCCTCGGGATCGAGCTCGCATTTGAGCGTGACGTTGAACTGCGGCTTCTCGGCGCGGGCACCGTGATAGGCGAGGTTGAGGCTCTCCTCGACCAAGGCGTTCACGTCAGTCGGCCGGTGCTCGCCGCTGCCTTCGCGGGAATGCAGCAGCATGTTCTTGACAATGGAATCGGCGCGCTGCCCGTGCTGGACGATCTTTTGCAGATTGTCCTTCAAGAGCCCTGTCAATTCATAGACTTCGTCGCGGATATTGTCGGTGAGTCTGGCAGACTTCAGAATATCGTTGAGCTCGTCCGTCAGTTCCGATGACAGTGCTGCGAAATTGTTGACGAAGTTGAGCGGGTTCTTGATCTCATGCGCGATGCCGGCGGTGAGCTGGCCGAGGGAGGCGAGCTTTTCGGTCTGGATCAGCCGATCTTGGGCGGTGCGGAGGTCGTCGAGGGAGGCGGCAAGTTCTTTGGTGCGGGACTGCACTTCGTCAAAGAGGCGCACATTCTCGATCGCGATGACGGCCTGGTCGGCGAAGCTCGTAACGAGCTCGATCTGCTTTTCGCTGAACGGGCGGACCTCGCGACGTGCAAGGACAATGGCGCCAACCGGGTTGCCTTCGCGCAGCAAGGGCACGCCAAGAAAGCTGCGCGGATTGCCGCTCAATTCCTGGCCTTCAAAGGAGTAGTCGGGATCTTCGAGCACATCGGTGACATGGACCACCTTGTCGCCCAGCAAAGTCCGGCCCGTGATGGTGCGCTTGTCGGGCAGGACCGGGAGATCTCTTACATATTCGGCGAATTTGATTGGAAAGCCGTAGGAACCCGCCCGGAAATAAACATTGCCGGTCTTGCGGGTGATCGCCGCCATATCGGCTTCGCATAGGCGTGCCGCCGATTCGACCAGTGTATTGAGCACGGCCTGCAAGTCGAAGGCCGAGCGACTGATCACCTTGAGCACGTCGGCGGTCGCCGTCTGCTGTTGCAGCGACTCGGTCAAATCCTCGGTGCGCTCGCGCAATTCGCCGAGCAATCGCGTGTTCTCGATGGCGATGACCGCCTGGGCAGCAAATTGCTGCAGGAGCGCGATCTGCTTTTCGGAAAAGCGCCGGTTTTCCTGTCGGAAGATCATGACATTGCCGACCACGCGCTCGTCCTTGAGCAACGGCACCGCGAGCAGGCAGCGCGCGCCGCCGAGATCGACCAGCGCCCGACGGTTCGGCTCTCCGCTGCGATAGGCGTCCGACTCTAGCAGATCAGTGATTTCGACGAATGCTTCACCCGCCAAAAGGCGCGTCGGCGCGGTGGCCGGACCATAGTTGAGGGGCAGCTTGCGCCGGAACTGATCGTAAGCGGGGGGCAGTCCATAAGTGGCCGCCGTGTGGAATTGCGTTCCATCGTAGGTGTTGAGCACGCCGAAATTGGCGCCGCAGAGCTGCATTGCCTTGCTGAGCATGGCGTCGAATACCGGCGCGAGATCGCCGGCCGAGCGGCTGATGACGCTCAGTACCTCCGATGTCGCGGTCTGCTGCTCCAGTGATTCGGTCAGCTCGTGCGTCCTGGCCTGCACCTCCTCGAACAGCCGTGCATTCTTGATCGCGATCACGGCCTGGTCGGCGAAGCTCTGCTGGAGCGCCAGCTCATCCGGAGTGAAGGGCTGGAGCTTGTCGCGATAAATGATCAGTGCGCCGATCGCCTTGCCGTCGCGGCGCAGCGGCGTGCCGCACATCGTGCGCGTGCCGGCGGCGCGCGCCAGCGGCAGGCCCGGCCATTCCGCCATCGAGGGATCGATGTGATCGAGGTCGGAAATGTTGATCTGCTCGTTTCGCGTGATGACCTGGCCCGGCATGTTCTGCCCGCCGACAGTGATCTTGTTGAGCGGCACGATCGAGCGGATGTGCTGGGCGCTGGTACCGAACCGATAGGCCTCGCCCCATTCGCCATTCTCGGCGAGCTGGATCGAGACACTGGGGGCGTCAAACAGCCGGCCGCAGGTCTCGGCGATTTGTTGGAGCGACCGACCCGCGTCGCCAGGGGCACTGGCGATGGTGCGTAGAATCTCGGCGCTGGCTGCCTGCCGGTCGCGCGACAGCGCCAACTCATGCTGCAACCGCTCATTCGCCGCGGCGCTTGACTGCAATTGCTGTACGAGCTCGGCAATCCTGGCCCTGAGCTCGGCTGCGACGTCCTGCGAAAGCGCAGTCATCAAAAATATCCATTTTGGCCGGCGTCTTGGCGCCATGCCCAATTGGCTAGTCTGGCAGCGATTATTCCATTCTGGAACCGTTCAGGCCAGGAATATCCTTGCGCCGCATATCGGGTAATGCTCGCCAAGTCGCTCAGGCCCCCGGCCGCGACACCTCCGTCTCCTTGCTGGTGATGAACTCCAGCAGCGTCGGCATACCGTCGCGGGTTTTCTGGATGCCGCGTTTGATCGCGGGAACGATGTCCTCAGGCTTGGTCACCCGCTCGCCATGGCCGCCGAAGGCGCGCGCCATCGCGGCATAGTCGCCGGAAATGTCGGTCGAGCGATATTTCTCGGTCGAGACCGGCATCACTTTCAGCTCGATCGCCATCGAGAAGTTGTTGAGTAGGATCGAAAGGATCGGGATGCGCTCGCGCACCGCGGTCTCGAAATCCATGCCGGTAAAACCGATCGCGGCATCGCCCCAGACGTTGATGCAAAGCTTGTCCGGCCTTGCGAGCTTTGCGCCCATCGCAAGCCCAAGACCGTAGCCGAGCTGCGTGGTCTTGCCCCAGCCGAGATAGGAGAGGGGCTCGACCGCCCTCCAGAACGGCGAGAGCTGGTCGCGCGGGCTGCCGGCGTCATGAGTAATGATGGTGTTGTGGATGTCGACGGTGTGCTGGAGGTCCCAGAGCACGCGATAGGGATTGAGCGGCGCGTCGTTGCTGGTGAGCTTTGGCATCCACTTTGCCAGCCAATCCTTGTGGGAGGTCGCGATCTCGGCCGCAACCGCCGAGGCATCGCGGTTCGACGTGACGGTCTTGCCGATCTCCTCGAGCAGCGCATCGAGCACCAGCCCGGCATCGCCGACGAGCCCGACCTTGGCTTCGATATCCTTGTTGAGATGGTTTGGATCGAGCGTCGAATGGATGATGATCTTACCCTTGGGCATGGCGATGCCAAAGCTGGTCTCGGTGAAGGAGCAGCCGATGCCGAAGATCACATCGGCCTCGGCAAGGAACTTCGGCACGGCGCGCGGCACGGCAAGTCCACCCGAGCCGAGCGAGAGTGGATGCGTCTCGGGGAACGACGACTTGCCGCCGAGGCTTGTGGTGACGGGGATCGCGAGCCGTTCGGCGAACCGTTTCAGTTGCAGCCAAGCCTGCGCGTAGTGCACGCCCTGGCCGGCATAGATCACCGGCCGTTTCGCGTCGATCAGAAGCGCCGCAGCCTCCTTCACATGAACAGGGTCGGCGCCGTAGCGGGTGCGCAGCACTGGTGTGTAGGTCAGTGGTTCCGGAACCTCCTCGTTCCACAGGTCCGAGGGGATCTCGACGATGACGGGACCGCCGCGGCCGTTCTTGAGCTTGGTGAAGGCACGGCGAAAGATATTGGCGACTTCAGCGGCCAGGATGATCGGTTCGGAGGATTTGGCGAACGCCTTCATCACCTCGCTGGAGTTGAAGTTCGGCTCGATGTGCGAGAGCCTGCGCTGATAGCCCATCGGCAGCACCAGCACGGGCACCGACTCGCCAAAGCACTGCGCGACACCGCCCATGGCGTTCTCGGCCCCCGGACCATGCTGCATGCAGAAGGCGCCGATGCTGCGCCCCGAGGTGACGCGCGAGATCGCATCCGCCATATGGATGCCGACGCGCTCCTGCCGCACCATGACGGGCCGAATCTCCGCCTTCGCCGCGTGCTCGATCAAGTGATTGACGGGATAGCCGCAGAGGATCTCGATCCCCTCGCGCTTCATGATTTCCGCGATCGCAGTGCCGAGCTTCATCGCGTCTCTCCCTTCGGCAGGCCGGTTGATCCGGCCAGTTTGGCGGGTAGAGGATCAGGAATTCGCGGAAGCGTAAAGCGCGCGCGCTCGCGCGCAGCCGTAGGTCTGCCATGCAGGGCTGTCGCGCTCGGTCGCTATTTGCCGCGATATCGCAGCGCCTCGACCAGCAGCGAGAAAGCCGGTGTCGGTTGGCGGCGGCTCGGATAGTAGAGATGATAGCCGGAAAAGGCGGGGCACCAGTCGCTGAGAACGCGAACGAGCTGGCCTTTCGAGACGTAGGGCTGCACATGGCCTTCCGTCAGATAGGCGAGACCAAACCCCTTGAGCGCTCCCTGCAGGAGCAGGCCTGCGCTGTTGAACACAAGCTGCCCTTCGACGCGAACGTTGAGTTCTCGTCCGTTCTTCTCGAACTCCCAGGCGTAGAGGCTGCCGCCATGGGTCGGCAGGCGAAGATTGAGGCAGTTATGGCCCGTCAGGTCCTGGGGGGTCCTGGGTCGCTTCCGTTCGGCGAAGTAGGCGGGCGAGCCGACGACCGCCATGCGAAGATCGGGGCTGACCCTGACGGCAATCATATCCCTGGCGACAAGCTCGCCCGGGCGGATCCCCGCATCGACCTGCTGCGCCACGATGTTGGTGAGACCGTAATCGATGATCACCTCGACGTGGATGTCAGGGTATTTCGGCAACATCTTGCCCAGGGCAGGCAGCAGGATTTCGGTGGCGGCATATTCTGTCGCCGTGAGACGAACGGTCCCCGCCGGCTTTTCGCGGAGCTCGCTGAGCGCGGCAAGCTCCACGTCCATCTCGTTGAATTTGGGGCCGATGCTCAGGAACAGCCGCTCTCCAGCCTGAGTGGGCGTGACGCTGCGCGTCGTCCGGTTCAAGAGTCGGACGCCGATCCGCTCCTCGAGATTTCGGATGATCTGGCTGAGCCCGGACTGCGTCATGCCGAGCTTCGCCGCGGCCCGCGTGAAACTGCGTTCTCTCGCCACCGCGAGAAAGGCGAGGAGATCGCTCGCGTCGTCCCGGTCCATTGATAAGCCTGTCTAATAACCGCATTCGAAATTTATCACCTAATCTGTGGTCGGCGGAAGTCCTAGGTTCGGTTCAGCGTTGGACGGAGCTCGAAGCCGACATGTCGATATCAGCGATGCAAGAACCGGTCGCGGCCCCTCGCGTCGCAGCGACCTTGCTGCCGATCATGGGCGTGGTCTTCGTTGCCTTTCTCGTCATTGGCTTTGCGTTGCCCGTTCTTCCGCTTCATGTTCACGACGGCCTCGGGTTCGATAGCTTCGTGGTCGGCCTCGTCGCGGGCAGTCAGTTCGCCGCCTCGTTGATCTCGCGACCGTGGGCGGGCCACTACTCGGACAGCCGCGGGGCGAAGCGAGGCGTGATCGCCGGCCTGCTGGCGGCTGCGGCTTCCGGGCTGCTCTATCTGCTCTCGCTCGGTTTCAGCGGCGCTCCGCTGTCATCGGTCACCATTCTGTTTCTCGGACGCGGTCTGCTCGGCGGTGCAGAAAGCTTCATCATCACGGCCGCAGTGAGCTGGGGACTTGCGCTTGTCGATTCCCGGAGCACGGGCAAGGTGATCGCGTGGGTCGGCTCGGCGATGTTCGCGGCCTTCGCGATCGGCGCACCGGCCGGCTCCGCCCTCTATGCCGCCCACGGCTTTGTGGCCATCGCGTTGGCGACCGCCGCGGCTCCGCTCGTGACCCTGCTTCTCGTTGCGCAGCTTCCATCGATTGCTCCCGTGCAGCACGTCCGCGTCTCCTTCGCCGAAGTGATCGGTGCCGTATGGGTGCCGGGCCTGGGCTCGGCACTCGGCAGCGTCGGCTTCGGTGCCGTGACCACGTTCGTCGCCCTGCTGTTCGCAAATCGTGGGTGGTCGCACGGATGGCTCGCGTATACGGCCTACGCGGTTGCCTTCATTCTGGCGCGGGTGTTCTTCAGCCATGCGGCCGACGCGATCGGCGGTGCAAAAGTCGCGCTGGTCTGCGCGCTGATCGAAGCTGCAGGGCAGGCGCTGATCTGGCTCGCCGTTCGACCCGAAATGGCGTTGGTGGGCGCTGCGCTTACCGGCTTTGGTTTCTCGCTGGTGTACCCCGGATTCGGTGTCGAAGCGGTCCGCCGCGTGCCGGCGCAGAGCCGCGGCCTGGCGATGGGCGCCTATACTGCCTTTCTCGACCTGGCCCAGGGGCTTGCGAGCCCCGCGCTTGGATTGATAGCGATCGGAGCGAGGCTAAACGTTGTGTTCCTCGCCAGCGCGGTGACCGTCCTCTCCGCCGCGCTCGTCGCCTGGTGGCTGATGGCGCATCCGGCCAATGCGCAGGGAAGGCCGCAATGAAACCGAAGTCAACCACCAGACGTTCCAACCAATAAGGAGCTTCACATGGACATCGACATCAAGAGGGTCGGGTCTCGCCCCTCGCAGAAAGGTCCGGAAGACTGGTTCACCGGAACGGTCCGCATCGACCCGCTGTTCCAGGCGCCGGAGCCGGCACGGGTCGGCGCCGCCCAGGTCACATTCGAGCCCGGTGCACGTACAGCTTGGCATACGCATCCCCTCGGGCAGACGCTGATCGTCACGGCGGGATTCGGCTGGGTGTAGCGCGAGGGCGGCCCCGTCGAGGAAATCCGTCCGGGTGACGTCGTGTGGTTTGCGCCGGGATTGAAGCACTGGCACGGCGCTTCGCCGACAACGGCCATGACGCACATCGCCATCCAGGAAGCACTGGGCGGGAAGGCGGTCGACTGGATGGAAAAGGTCAGCGACGAACAATATCGGAAATGATCGCCGGACCGTTCGAAACGCGCCTCAGACAGGCGGGGGATTGCGGTCGGTGAAGGTCGTTCGCTGGTGCCAATAAGGATAGGGCAGCGTCACCTTGCTGGCGGCGTCCAGACGCTCGATCTGATCCCTGCTCAATGACCAGCCGACCGCGCCGAGATTTTCGCGCAATTGCGCCTCGTTGCGCGCGCCAATGATCAAGGTCGAAACTGTCGGGCGCTGGAGCAGCCAGTTCAACGCAATTTGCGACACGCTTTTCCCGGTTTCCCTGGCAACCTCGTCGATCGCGTCCACGACACGATAGACGTGCTCGTCCGGCACCGGCGGCCCGAAGTCGGCCGTCTTGGGCAAACGGCTGACCTCGGGCTTCGGCTGACCCCGGCGTATCTTTCCGGTGAGACGCCCCCAGCCGAGAGGCGACCAGACGACCGCGCCGACGCCCTGGTCCACGCCGAGCGGCATCAACTCCCATTCGTAGTCGCGCCCGATCAGCGAATAGTAGGTTTGATTGGCGACGTAGCGCGGATAACCGTATTTGTCGGCGACGGCGAGCGACTTCATCAGGTGCCAGCCCGAGAAGTTCGAAACGCCGATGTAGCGGATCTTGCCGGCGCGCACGAGCCCATCGAGTGTCGCAAGAACCTCTTCGGGCGGCGTAAAGGCGTCGAAGCCATGGAGCTGGAACAGGTCGATATAGTCGGTGCCAAGCCGGCTCAGCGAGCCGTCGATCGCTGCGAGCAGATGCTGCCGTGACGAGCCGATGTCATTCGGCCCATCGCCGAAACGGAACGTTGCCTTGGTCGAGATCAAAACCTTGTCGCGGCGACCTTTGATGGCCTCACCGAGCACGCGCTCGGATTCGCCAAGCGAATAGACGTCGGCGCTGTCGAACATCGACACGCCGGCATCAAGGCAGATATCCAGGAGGCGCCGTGCCTCGGTCGCGTCAGTAGTGCCCCACGCCGCGAGGCGACCAACCCCGCCGAAGGTGCCCGTTCCAAGACTGAGCGCCGGCACAGTGAGCCCTGACGAACCCAAGCGTCGGTATTCCATCGCCATGCTCCTCGACCGTTCTGTATCCGCAACTTTCGCCGTGCGGCCCCTTCGGCCGGATGCTAACGCAACTTTGGGCCGCGTGCCATTACGTGCCCACATGGAGGGATGCTTGGCGCGCGCCTTGAAGCGTCCACATTGCCGGTGGAGAAACGGCAGGATATCGCGCGGGCTTGGAGACCGATGGGTACCTGGGGGACGATGACACGTCGTATGGTCGGCGGAATGATGGCCAGCTTTGTGCTGCTGGCTGCGCCGGTCATGGCCGCCGAATCTCCGGCCGAACTGATCTCCGGCTTCCGTCTCAAGCACGGCGAGGTTCGCGTCGTACGCGATGCAACCCTCGACCGCATTGCGCTGGAGCAGGCGCGCGCGATGGCGGCAAAGGACGATCTCAGTCATGAGGTCCTCGGGCCGTTCACCAGGCGGGTTGCGCCTGCGCATGCGGGGCGCGCCGCCGAGAACATCGCCTATGGTTACGACAGTTTCGAGAAGACGCTCGGACAGTGGATCGACTCCTCCGGGCACCGCAGGAACCTCTTGTTGCACAACGCCTCCCGCGTCGGAATCGCGAGCGCCAGGAATGCCAGCGGCAAGCGCACCTACTGGGCCATGGTGATTGCGGGCGATTACGAGCCGAAGCCGGGCAAGGGTAAGAAGGACAGGGAGCCCGTTGTCGCCGTGAAACGCGACGCCGCGCCCTCAAGCGGATCCAAATCCAGGGATTGCCACGTCAAGCTGCTCAGCCTCTGCATTTGAGATGGAGGCCGATGTTGGAATCGCCGGGCGAATTGCGGCGAGGAGCCTTGCGGAACTGGCTGCTGCAAAGGATGCTTGCAGGCACCGTCCATCGAGGAAATCATCCATGTCCGTCGACACCCAGGCCGCCACCGACCGCCTCATGCGCTTCCTCGCCGTCGAGGGCGTGACTGGAAAGGAGGCAGCGATCGGGCGCGAGCTTACGGCGGCGCTGCAAGAAAGTGGCGTGCCGGCGGGGGCGATCCGCCTCGACGACGCCAACACACGCATTCCCGTGCCGACCGAGACCGGCAACCTCATCGTCGATCTGCCCGGCTGCGGCGCGATGCACAACCAGCCGCGCATCATGTTCATGACCCACATGGACACCGTGCCGCTGTGCGCCGGCGCAAATCCGAAGCGGTCGGGGCGCAAGATCGTCAACGCGGCGAAGACCGCACTCGGCGGCGACAACCGCTGCGGCTGCGGCGTTCTCGTCACGCTGGCGGCTGAGCTTGCGAAGCAGCAGCTCGATCATCCGCCGATCACGCTGCTGTTCTGCGTGCGGGAGGAGAGCGGGCTCTATGGCGCGCGCCACGTCAGGACGGAGGAGCTCGGCTCGCCGGCGATGGCCTTCAACTACGACGGCGGCTCCGCCTCCAACGTCACCATCGGTGCCGTCGGTGCGGATCGCTGGCAGGTCGAGATTTTCGGCCGCGCCTCGCACGCCGGCGTGGCGCCGGAGCGCGGAATCTCTTCGACGATGATCCTTGCGCTTGCGCTCGCCGAGGTGAAGGCCGGCGGCTGGTTCGGCAAGGTGGTGAAGGGCAAGCGGCAGGGCACCAGCAACGTCGGTCCCGTCACCGGCGGCGAGGGGCGCCCGGCAGGCGATGCAACCAACGTCGTCACCGACTATGTTCACGTGCGCGGCGAAAGCCGCAGTCACGATGGAAAGTTCTTCAAGGAGATCACCAAGGCCTACAAGGCCGCGTTCGAGAAGGCCGCCAAGCGCGTCACGAACGCGCAAGGCAAATCCGGTCGCATCAAATTCAAGGCCGAGACCGACTATTATCCGTTCCGCATGAAGGAGAGCCTGCCCGTCGTCAAACGCGCGATCGAAGCCGTGTCCGCGGTTGGAGGGGCGCCGGCCGTCCGCGCTGCCAATGGCGGCCTGGACGCGAACTGGATGGTCCGGCACGGCATTCCGACCGTGACCTTCGGTGCGGGGCAGAACGAGGCGCACACGATCGACGAATGGATCAATCTCGACGAATACGACCGCGCCTGTGCGCTCGCGCTACGGCTTGCGACGATGCGGTGAGGGGCGTCACGGTTCGAGCCGAAGCCGGACGCCGTCCTGGAATCAATGGAAGGCTGGAGTTCGCGTCAGGTCAGCTATCGGCTTTACTTCATCGCCGAGCTGATGGAGTTGAACTTGTTGTTGAGCAGCGCTGAGCCCGTGTTGTTCACAACCGTGACGATTGCGAGCGCAATGCCGGCGGCGATCAGACCATACTCAATGGCGGTGGCACCACTTTCATCGGCAAGGAAAGACCTAAGCAAAGCCATCGTCGACTCCTATTGATCCGTCTAATCTATGCGGACGTCGTTTTCGAAGGGGTAAATCGGTCGATTAAGTTTTTTCGTGCGCGTCAAAATAACAGGTTCGGTCGACCTCGCGTGCTGCCTGTATGATGGCACCCATTAAATTAAGGTTTCCTCACCCAATTCAGGTGGATTTGAATCGGTGCCCTACCTGTGGATGCGGCATTGCAGGGGCTGAGCATGGTAAAGAAATCGAGAAAGCGCTATGGCGTGATCGCGCGTCTCTACGTGTCCTTGCGATGGCTTTTCAGCACGACCGCGAGGCGCCCGACCAGATAGTTTATCACGCGCGGCTGCGATCGCGCGGCACTGTCGGCGACGCGCTCTTCGTCGCTCGTGTCGTTCACGATGCCGATGTAGTTTTTTCTGCCGTCCTGCTGCTGCACGGGCGTGCGACCTTGGCTCAATCAAGAGCGTGATCATGCGGCGCAGAGCGACAATCGACGGTTAATTTTCTCTTCCGTAGGAATACCCGGTGCGACCATGAGGTCAGGCGGCCGTCGCGAAAAACGACGCGCCGCTTAACGGATTATTGAGCCTGTTCGCCAACGGGTCGGCAAGGGAGCAGGGGGCTGGCAGCGCTCATCCGCGACGGCCGTCCGCGTTCAACGCCCGCAACATGGCGATACGGGCGAACATCATCCAGCCGCCACCGGTCTCAGCCGCGTTGATGAGGGTCTCGATGGCGGTCTGCCAGTGGGCTTCGTGCTGCGCGTCCTCTGGCAGTTGCACGATGTAGTCGGCCGCCTCTTGCAGCGTGAGCAGTTTGCGCCGGTTGGGCAGGGGGATCGGTTCGTCGAACGACGTCGACCAGGGCATGTCAGGCCGGGCGATACGCGGGAAGGGAAATCACGGCAGCGTCGCCCGGAGGTCGTGGCGCTATCCGGCCTTCCTGCCGCGCGCCGGCGCACGCACCGGCTTGTCGGCCTGCTTTTCGGCCTGCTTGTCAGTCTTCCTGGGCGCTTCCTTGCCGGCAGCAGTCTTGCCGCCTTTGCCGGCGATCGGCAGCAGCATTTCGCGCTGACCCTCGACCCGCTTCTTCGGCTTCTTGGCCTTGCCGTCGGCCTTGGCGGCGGGCGCGGCTCCCTTCTCGGTCGCAAGGCTCTTCTTGAGCGCGTCCATCAGGTTGATGACGTTGCCGCCCGTCTTCGGCGCGGCCTTGGCGGCGAGCGGGACACCGCTGCGCTTCTTGTTGATCAGGTCGATCAGCGCGGTCTCGTAGTGGTCCTCGAACAGCTCGGGCTCGAATGCGCCGGACTTCTTCTCGACGATGTGCTTGGCGAGGTCGAGCATGTCCTTGGTTAGCTTCACGTCCTGGATGTCGTCGAAATACTCCGTCTCGCTGCGCACCTCGTAGGGGTAGCGCAGCAGCGTGCCCATCAGGCCGCTGTCGAGCGGTTCGAGCGCGATGATGTGCTCGCGGTTGGTCAGCACCACGCGGCCGATCGCGACCTTGTTCATGCTCCGGATGGTCTCGCGGATCACCGCATAGGCATCATGGCCGACCTTGCCGTCCGGCACGAGATAATAGGGGCGGATCAGATAGCGGTTGTCGATGTCGGTCTGGGGCACGAATTCGTCGATCTCGATCGTGTGGGTCGATTCCAGCGCGATGTCATCGAGCTCGTCCTTGGTGACCTCGATATAGGTATCGGTGTCGACCTTGTAGCCCTTGACGATGTCGTCGGAGGTGACCTCGTCGCCGGTCTCGGCGTCGACCTTGAGGTACTTGATCCGGTGGCCTGTCTTTCGGTTGATCTGGTTGAAGGAGACCTTCTCGGTATCCGAAGTGGCGGGATAAAGCGCGACCGGGCAGGTCACGAGCGAGAGGCGCAAAAAACCCTTCCAATTGGCACGGGGGGCCATGGGCTACTCCAAACGCAACAGGGACAACTGACGAGGATAACACTGGGGAACCGCGAATCATAGCAAGCCGCGGGATGGAATCTTGCAACGGCGTTAATCGCCGACCCTCTGCCAAGTCCGGACCGGAACATCGTTCGCGATCAGACGTTGCCCCGCCGCACGTCACGAGAGGCCGCGAGGAGGTCGCGGCATTTGGACGCGACACCCCGGCAGTTGAGGGTTGCCATGGCTACGAGACGCGACGATCAGATCATCGAAACATCGACCGAAGCGCGCCAGGGCGAGCCCGGTCCGTCGGTCGCAGCGTTGCTCACCGTCTCGACCGGACTTGCGATCCTGATCCTCGGCGTCATCTGGTTCGTGTTCTTCCGGACCTGAGCGCCGGCTAGCTGCGATCAGCGCTTCCGACTCGCCGCGGAACGCGGCAAATTGCGCCCGCCATACGGCCGGTTTTGCCCGGCCGCATGGCGGGCGCTGTCGTGTCGGCTTCATGACGAAAAAGTAACATTTGCCAGTTCCCGGCGTTCATATTCAGTTCACGCCAGGATTGATCATCTTGGCAGTAGATTCCGCAGTCCATCCCTTTCGGACTATTCTTGGAGAGAAGCGTGCGCCTGCTTGTTGTTGAGGACGACCCCGATCTCAATCGCCAGCTCACCAAGGCGCTGACCGACGCCGGCTACGTCGTCGACCGCGCCTTCGACGGGGAGGAGGGGCACTATCTCGGCGACAACGAGCCCTATGACGCTGTGGTGCTCGATATCGGCCTGCCCAAGAAGGACGGCATCTCGGTGCTGGAGGCCTGGCGCCGCAACGGACGCGCCATGCCCGTCCTGATCCTCACCGCGCGCGACCGCTGGAGCGACAAGGTCCAGGGCTTCGATGCCGGCGCCGACGACTACGTCGCAAAGCCCTTCCATCTCGAGGAGGTGCTGGCGCGCATCCGCGCATTGCTGCGGCGATCGGCCGGTCATGCCCAGAGCGAATTGACCTGCGGACCGGTGACGCTGGATACCCGAACCAACAAGGTGACCGTCTCCGGCAACCCCGTGAAGATGACCTCGCACGAATATCGGCTGCTGCAATATCTGATGCACCATGCCGGGCGCGTGGTCTCCCGCACCGAGCTCGTCGAGCATCTCTACGATCAGGATTTCGACCGCGACTCCAACACCATCGAGGTCTTTGTCGGCCGCATCCGTAAGAAGCTGGACGTCGATATCATCCAGACCGTCCGTGGCCTCGGCTATCTCCTGACCCCACCGGCTGCGCCTGGTACTTGACCGGGCGGCGCGACCGGGGTCTTGGTCACCTATGACCGTCTCCGACCACCTGCCGTCCTGCGCCTGCCGGGATCGATCCAATGCGCGCTAGCTCGCTTGCCAACCGCCTGTTCCTGTCGGCGACGGCGTGGCTGGTGGTGATCCTGGCCATCACCGGTGTCGTGCTGTCATCGGTGTACAAGAACGCCACGGAGCGCGCCTTCGACCGCCGGCTCAATCTCTACCTGCGCACGCTGATTGCCGAGGTGGCCACGCCCGATGAGCCGCCGGACCGTCAATTCCAGTCGCTCGGCGAGCCGCTGTTCGAGCTGCCGCTGTCAGGCTGGTACTGGCAGATCACGCGCACCGACACCGAAAAGCCGGAGGTGCGCTCGTCGCGCTCGCTATGGGACAAGAAGCTGCCGAAGCTGGAGGAGCAGGGCGTCGAGCTGACTGCGGCCGGCATCCGGCTCGGCTATGTCGATGGGCCGGAAGGTCAGACCTTGCGGATGGTGGAGCGGCCGGTCGATCTCGGCGCCGACGGCAAGTTCCTGGTCAGCGTCGCGGGCGATGCCACCGAGATTTTCGACGAGACGCGCAGCTTCGACTATTACCTCGGCGGCACGTTCACGGCGCTCGGTATCGTGCTCCTGCTCACCACGGTCTTCCAGGTCCGCTTCGGCCTAGCGCCCCTCAAGCGCATCTCTGAGGCAATCGCCGACATCCGCTCCGGGCGTGCCGAGCGGCTGGAAGGTGAATTCCCCGTCGAGATCGCGCCGCTCGCGCGCGAGACCAATGCGCTGATCGAGGCCAATCGCGAGATCGTCGAGCGCGCGCGCACCCATGTCGGCAATCTCGCGCACGCGATCAAGACGCCGCTCTCGGTGATCGTCAACGAGGCCACCGCCCACGCTGCCGATCCGTTCGCGGAGAAGGTCATGGAGCAGGCCGACGTCATGCGCGACCAGCTCGCCCATCACCTGGAGCGCGCCCGCATCGCGGCCAGGGTCTCGATCGTTGGCACCGTGACGGAGGTTGCACCGGCCATCGAGGCGCTGCGTCGGACCATGGAGAAGATCCATCGCGAGCGCGGCATCGCCGTCGAGGCCAAGGCGGATCCCGTCGCGAAATTTCGCGGCGAGCGGCAGGATCTGGAGGAGATGGTCGGCAATCTCGTCGACAATGCCTGCAAATGGGCGGCCTCGCGTGTCTTCATCGAGGTGCTGGTGGACGCGTCCGGCAAGCCCGATGCCGGACCACGCCTGCGGATCATCGTCGACGATGATGGCCGTGGCCTGTCCGAGGCCGAGCGGGCGCAGGTCTCGCGCAGGGGGCAGCGGCTCGACGAGTCCAAGCCGGGATCTGGTCTCGGCCTGTCGATCGTCGTCGACCTCGCCGCGCTCTACGGCGGCAGTCTGACCCTCGGCAGCGCGCCGATCGGGGGCTTGCGGGCGGAACTGGTGCTCCCCGGCATTTAGCCTTTGTTCCCGCGCGCCTTTCTCCGTTCCGGAAAGGCAGGTTTCGACACAAAACGCCACCCTGCTGGGTAACTTCCTAAACGGCTTCTTAACGCGCCGGCTCCTATGATCGCGCCCGGACGCATCCCTCGTCCGCCACGTGACCGTGCATTACCAGGCGCATGAGCCAGACATCGATCGAGCGGCTGAGAGACTATCTCGCGCAGCTCCCGCCGCAGTCGCAGGCGCTGCTGATGCGGGAGTTCGAGCGCGCGCTGGAGCGCGGCCAGGACACGGCGGTGGCCACCCTCGTGCTCGAGCAGCTGCGTAAGATCGTGCGCAAGACCGAGGCCGATGAAGACGCCGCGCCGCGCACGGAGGATCTGTCGCGCCTGCTTTACCAGCCGCTGGAACCGTTCCTCGTCGAGGCCGGCATTCCGATCCGCCTTGGACAAATCCGCCGCTCCTCGCTGCTCCCGATCTGGCAATGGCTTGGCCGCGATGGTGCCCCTGCCAAGGTGAGTGAGATCGACGCCGCGCTTTCCCGGCTGCCTGCCGGCGACGGCGGAGAGGCTCTGGCCCTGAAGATCCAGGCGGTCGCGGCCGACGCGATCTTCGAGTTGACGGGGCCTGGCGGCGGCGACAAGTCACGCGCGCTTGCCCGCGTTGGCCCGCCCAATGTCATCGAGGACCTCTACTCGGTCGGTGCCGTGCTCGCGGTTCGGGAGGCCATCGCGAGCCTCAATGAGAAGCTGCCGCGGTTCCTGCGTGCTTTCGGCGATTCCCATATCGGCTCGGTGACGGCCGCGCTCAACGTTCCCGTCCTGCAGACGCCGCAGATGCTGCCGTTTGCGCTGTCGATGGTGATCCAGCGGCTGACGGCGCCCTGGCAGATCATCCGCCTCGCCATCAAGATGGCGGCCTCCGACGACGAGATCCGCGTCGCCGCGACGCCGTTCGGCGTGGCGGTCACAATGGCCCTGCATGACCTGTCCTGTCTCGCCGCCATGCTGCGGCTGGACATCAAGCGCGGCCGCTTTGACAACATCGCCGAGAATCTCAAGGCCCTGCATGACGGCGTGCGCGGATTGCGCACCGAGCTCGATCTGCGCAACGATTCCACGTGGGGCAAGCAGCTCACTTCGATCCGTGCCGATATCTCCAACGCCCTGCAATCGGAGATCGACAGCGTACCGGGCCGTGTCCGCCGCATCCTGCGCCAGCGCGCGGAGAAGGACATTCCGCCGGGCGCCCGCGTCGACAGCACCGAGGTCGAGGAAACAGCCGCGCTGATCGATTTTGTCGCGACCTGTCGCAACTATGCCAGCGAGCTTGCGATCAACGAGGTGACGCTGCGCACCTATTCGGACCTCCAGCAATATGTGGAACGGTCAACGGAGTCTCTGGTGCAGTCGCTGCGCGCCGCCGACCACAAGGTCCGGGCCTATCGCCAGCAGCAGATGGCCGCTGCCATCCGTTTCTGCGAAGTGCTGTTCGGCGACGACTACGCCTCGTTGATGAGCCGGGCGGCCGAAAGCGCGCTGACCGGCGAGCGCAAATCCTCGCGCGCCGGGTAAATTTAAGCGTATCGCAGCTTACCTGCAATTTGTGGTTGACGAGGCCGGTGACGGAACGTACGGTCCACGCCCAAGTCGTCGGAATCCCTGTTTGTAGGCGCATGAAACCCGTCATCAGCTTCGTGGAAATCGAGAACCGCGTGATTTCGGCGACCTATCGCAGAATGATGGTCAGGGCGAAGGTGGTGCTGGTCGAGAAGGCGAGTGGCCGGCAATTGCCGGATCCGGTCACGACGATCGCCTCTCCCGTTCCGGTCGGCGCGTTGCGGATCAGGCTGCCGGAAACGGTCGGGCCGGGAACCTATTTCCTGAAGGCGCTGAACGGGCACGGCGAGGACGCGGCGCAGAGCGCGGAAT
Source organism: Bradyrhizobium sp. UFLA05-89 (assembly GCF_059803475.1). NCBI lineage: Bacteria > Pseudomonadati > Pseudomonadota > Alphaproteobacteria > Hyphomicrobiales > Nitrobacteraceae > Bradyrhizobium > Bradyrhizobium sp. UFLA05-89. The sequence continues at coordinate 54,609 of NZ_JBANBA010000009.1, forward strand.
TCGAGATCGCCTAAGCCGTTGGATTGTCTCCGTTTCGGCCCCATCCTCGGTCGCGCCAAATTGACAATTGTCAATTGCCGCCCCGCTTGAGCGTGGTGTAAAGCCACGTGAGAGGCGCGGGATGACGCGCTGCCGGAAGCTTGCCCGATGACGCTATGGTTCGTGTTCGCGCTGATGACGGTCGCGGCGATTTTCGCTGTGCTCTGGCCGCTCGGCCGTGCCGGCCGCGCGCAGAGCGGAGGCAGCGAGGTCGCCGTCTACAAGGACCAGCTTGCCGAAGTCGAGCACGATCTTGCCGCAGGCCTGATTGCGGCGCCGGAGGCGGAGGCTGCGCGGATCGAGATCAGTCGCCGGTTGCTGGCCGCGGCCAGCAGCGAGCCTGCGTCGGACGGCCGGTCGAACCTGAAATGGCGCCGCGCGGCGGCCGTGCTGGCGCTGCTCGGCCTGCCGCTGGTCGCGATCCTGGTCTACGTTCCGCTTGGCTCGCCGAGGCTGCACGACTTTCCGCTGGCGCAACGCGATCGCGCCCCCGGCATGCAGCAGTCGCTCGAGACCATGGTGGCGCAGGTCGAGCAGCACCTCGAGAAGAATCCGACCGACGGTCGCGGCTGGAACGTGCTTGCGCCGGTTTTGGAGCGGCTCGGCCGTTACGATGACGCGGTGCGCGCTTATCGCAATGCGCTCTCCTATAATGGCGAAAGCGCGGAGCGAAGGTCCGATCTCGGCGAGGCGCTTTTGGCCGCCGCCGGCGGTGTCGTGACGGCCGAAGCCAAGGCGGAATTCGAGCGCGCGCACGCGCTCAATGCTGAGGAGCCGAAGGCAAACTATTTTCTCGGTCTCGCCGCTGAGCAAGATGGCCGCAAGGATGATGCGGCCGCGATCTGGCGCGGGGTGCTTGCGAAAGCGCCGCCGGACGCGCCCTGGCGTGCGCTCGTGCAATCCTCGCTGGCACGGGTCGGCGGCGGCAGCGCCGCGCCGGCGCTCTCGGACGACACGATCGCAGCGGCCAAGGACATGAGCGAAGGCGACCGCGGCGCGATGATCCGCGGCATGGTCGAGCGGCTCGCCAACCGGCTCAAGCAGAACGGCGATGACGTCGACGGCTGGCTGCGCCTGGTGCGTGCCTACGTCGTGATGGGCGAGCGCGACAAGGCGAAGGGCGCGCTCAGCGATGCCCGCGAGGCGGTAGCCAACGACGCCGATCGGCTGCGCCAGCTCAATGAAGGCCTGAAGAATCTCGGGCTCGACGGATGATGATCGCAGGAAGGGCGGAAAGAAACCAGCCATGACGCGCAAGCAGCGACGTATGACCATCATCGGCGGATCACTCGCCGTGCTCGCGCTCGCCGCAGCACTGGTGCTGAACGCGCTGCGCGACTCCATCGTGTTCTTCTCGACCCCGACGATGGTCGCCGAGAAGCACATCGCGCCGGGCAAGCGGTTTCGCCTCGGCGGCCTGGTGCAGCCGGGCTCGCTGCAGCGTGGCGACAATCTCGCGGTGACCTTCGAAGTCGCCGACGGCAGCGCAAAACTACCGGTCGCCTACAAGGGCATCCTGCCCGATCTGTTCCGCGAAGGGCAGGGCGTCGTCGCCGAAGGCGCGCTTGACCCCAGCGGCGTGTTCAAGGCCGACACAGTGCTTGCCAAGCATGACGAGACCTACATGCCCAAGGACGTTGCCGATGCACTGAAGAAGCAGGGGCACTGGAAAGATGATTACGGCGCCAGGCCGGCAGCAACGACTGCGCAAGGCAATCCGCAGGGAGCCGTACGGTGATCGCGGAATCCGGACACTACGCCCTGGTGCTCGCTCTGGGCCTTGCGCTGATCCAGTCCTTCGTGCCGCTGATCGGCGCACGGCTGCGCGACCCCGCATTGATGAACGTCGCGCGCTCCACGGCGCTTGCGCAATTACTGTTCGTCGGCGCGTCCTTCGTCGCGCTCGTCACCTTGCACGTCACCTCGGATTTCTCCGTCGCCAACGTCTACGAGAATTCCCACTCGATGAAGCCGCTGATCTACAAGATCACCGGCGTGTGGGGAAACCATGAAGGCTCGATGCTGCTGTGGGTGTCGATCCTGGCGCTGTTCGGCGGCCTCGTCGCTGCCTTCGGCAACAACCTGCCGCTGTCGCTGCGCGCCCATGTGCTCGCCGTGCAGGCGTGGGTTGCGAGCGCCTTCTATCTCTTCATCCTGATCACCTCGAATCCGTTCCTGCGCATCGCCAACCCACCGATCGAGGGGCGCGACCTCAATCCGGTGCTCCAGGACGTCGGCCTCGCGGTGCATCCGCCGATGCTCTATCTCGGCTATGTCGGCTTCTCGATCTCGTTCTCGTTTGCGATCGCGGCGCTGATCGAAGGTCGCATCGATGCCGCCTGGGCGCGGTGGGTGCGGCCGTGGACGCTCGTTGCCTGGATCTTCCTGACACTCGGCATCGCGATGGGCTCCTACTGGGCCTACTACGAGCTCGGCTGGGGCGGCTGGTGGTTCTGGGACCCCGTCGAAAACGCCTCACTGATGCCGTGGCTCGCTGGCACCGCGCTATTGCATTCGGCGCTGGTGATGGAGAAGCGCAATGCGCTGAAGGTCTGGACAATCCTGTTGTCGATCCTGACGTTCTCGCTGTCGCTGCTCGGCACCTTCCTGGTGCGCTCGGGCGTGCTCACCTCCGTACATGCCTTTGCCAGCGATCCCACGCGCGGCGTCTTCATCCTGCTGATCCTCTGCGTTTTCATCGGCGGCAGTCTGAGCCTGTATGCGGCGCGCGTGTCGTCGCTGAAGCAGGGCGGGCTGTTCGCGCCGATCTCGCGCGAGGGCGCGCTGGTGCTGAACAACCTCTTCCTCACCACGGCCTGCGCGACGGTGCTGGTCGGAACCCTCTATCCGCTCGGGCTGGAAGTCTTGACCGGCGAAAAGATCTCGGTCGGCGCGCCGTTCTTCAATCTCACCTTCGGGCCGCTGTTCGTGCCGCTGCTGATTGCCGTTCCCTTTGGCCCGATGCTGGCGTGGAAGCGCGGCGATCTGCTTGGGGCCGCGCAGCGTCTGCTGGCCGCCGGCCTCCTCGCGCTGCTGGCGCTGGCACTGGTGTGGGCCTGGGCGCATGGCGGCAGCGCGCTTGCGCCTCCGGCCATCGCGCTCGCGGTATTTGTCATCCTCGGCGCGGTGACCGATCTCGTCGAACGCGTCGGCCTGTTCCGCGCGCCGTTTGGAACGGCGGTGCGGCGTGCGCGCGGATTGCCGCGCTCGGTCTGGGGCACGGCCTTCGCGCATGCCGGCCTTGGCATCGCGCTGATCGGCATCGTCTGCGAGACCACCTGGAACAGCGAATATATCGGCACCATGAAGCCCAACGACGTCGCCAAGGTCGCCGGCTACGAGCTGAAGCTCGATGGGCTGTTCCAGCGGCAGGGCCCGAATTTCGGCGAGATGATCGCGCGGTTCGACGTCAGCCGCGATGGCGAGGTGCTCAGCGTCATGACACCGTCGAAGCGAAGCTTTACCACGCGCGGCTCCTCGACCACGGAAGCTGCGCTTCTGACCCGCGGCGCGAGCCAGCTCTACATCTCGCTCGGCGACGTTACCGCCGAGGGCGCGATCGCGGTGCGCATCTATCACAAGCCCTTCGTGCTGCTGATCTGGTGGGGGCCGGTGCTGATGGCGTTCGGCGGCGTGCTGTCGCTATCTGACCGCCGCTTGCGTGTTGGCGCGCCAAAACCGGCGCGCGCGCAGCAGCGCTTGCAGCCGGCGGAGTGATCCGATGCGCCGGACGATCGCAGCGATCCTTGCGCTTGCATTTTTGGGGCTGCCCGTAGCCTACGCCGTGCAGCCCGACGAGATCATGGCCGACCCCGCGAAGGAGGCGCGTGCGCGCGAATTGTCGCGCGAGTTGCGCTGCATGGTCTGCCAGAATCAGTCGATCGACGACTCCGAGGCGCCGCTCGCGCGCGACCTGCGCCTGTTGGTGCGCGAACGGATCGCGGCCGGCGACAGCAATTCCCAGGTGATCGATTTCCTGGTGGCACGCTATGGCGAGTTCGTCCTGCTGAAGCCGCGCTTCGAACGGCAGACCTTGCTGCTATGGCTGCTCACGCCGCTCGCGCTGGGCGCGGGCGGTATCGCGCTCTGGCTTCAGATTCGGCGCCGGCCGCAAGGCGCTGCAAATGTGGCGCCGCCGCTCACCCCTGACGAGGAAGCGAAGCTGGCGGCACTGATGTCCGACGAGGCGAAATCGAGCTGAAGGAACCTCCGTTAAGTTCCTGCAAAATCATCATTTTCGGCCTGCGCCATTCTGCCGCACCGGTATTTGCCCATCATTACAAAAGTTTAACCCCGCCGCCAGCGCGCTGTAAGGCGCCAATCACCATCTTCAGGGCCGTAAGGCGCTGTCCAAGCAGCGCCAAAAGGAATTCAAGGCCCTGGAGATCCCCTGCATGACCGAACGTCCCGATCTTTCGTCCCTCCCGTCGTACCGGCAGCCGCGCCGGTCGCTGCTCGTTGCCCGCAAGCTCGCGCTGATGGCCTCGGTGGTCGCCGGCCTGGGCGTCGCCGTCTACGGCTTCAGCCCCTCGACGTCGCCGTCCGACCTGTTCTCAAGCCCGGCGCATGCGCAGGTCAACAACGAGGTCAAGAAGGTCGAACGTCCGATCGGATTTGCCGACATCGTCGAGCGGGTGAAACCCTCGGTGATCTCGGTGAAGGTCAACATCAAGGAGAAGACCGCGAGCAACGATGACGGTGATGATTCGCCGTTCCAGCCGGGCTCGCCGATGGAGCGCTTCTTCCGCCGCTTCGGCGGGCAGGACGGGATCCCCGGCTTGCGCGGACCGCGCGGCGGCGGGCGTGCCGTCACCGGCCAGGGCTCGGGCTTCTTCACCTCGGCCGACGGCTTTGCCGTGACCAACAACCACGTGGTCGACGGCGCCGACAAGGTCGAGGTCACGACCGACGACGGCAAGACCTACAGTGCCAAGGTGATCGGCACCGACCAGCGCACCGACCTCGCCTTGATCAAGGTCGAGGGCGGCTCGAACTTCTCCTTCGCAAAGCTGTCCGACGGCAAGCCGCGGATCGGCGACTGGGTGCTCGCGGTCGGCAATCCCTTCGGCCTCGGCGGCACCGTGACCGCCGGCATCGTCTCGGCCAGCGGCCGCGACATCGGCAACGGTCCGTATGACGATTTCATCCAGATCGACGCGCCCGTGAACAAGGGCAACTCCGGCGGTCCGGCCTTCAACACCGACGGCGAGGTGATGGGCGTCAACACCGCGATCTATTCGCCGTCCGGCGGCAGCGTCGGCATCGCGTTCTCGATTCCGGCCGCGACCGTGAAGAGCGTGGTCGCCCAGCTCAAGGACAAGGGCTCGGTCAGCCGCGGCTGGATTGGCGTGCAGATCCAACCCGTGACCTCCGACATCGCCGACAGCCTCGGCATGAAGAAGGCCGAAGGCGCCCTGGTGGCGGAGCCGCAGGCCAATGGCCCGGCGGCGAAGGCCGGCATCGAGTCCGGCGACGTCATCACCTCGGTCAACGGCGAGTCCGTCAAGGACGCCCGTGAGCTCGCCCGCACCATCGGCGGCATGGCGCCCGGTGCGACTGTGAAGCTCAACGTGCTGCACAAGGGCCAGGACAAGGTCCTGAACCTCACGCTCGGCCAGTTGCCGAACACGGTCGAGGCCAAGGCCGACACCGACAACGACAACAGCAAGGCGCCGACCCGCGGCACCGACGTGCCGAAGCTCGGCATGACGGTTGCCCCCGCCAACAGCGTGGCCGGCGGCGGCAAGGACGGCGTCGTGGTCACCGAGGTCGATCCGAAGAGCGCCGCGGCCGAGCGCGGCTTCAAGGAAGGCGACGTGATTCTCGAGGTCGCCGGCAAGAGCGTGAGCACCGCCGGCGACGTGCGCGAAGCGATCAACGCGGCGCGCACCGACAACAAGAACAGCGTCCTGATGCGCGTGAAGAGCGGCGGCCAGTCGCGCTTCGTCGCAGTCCCCCTTGCCAAGGGCTGAGGGTCGGGAGGCCTCAAGAGATGAAGGGAGCCGTCGGCATTAGTCGCCCCCGCCGCGGGCTTCCTTCCGGGGAGCGGAGCAACTCCGCTTCCCCATCCTACCTTCCGGTGGAATACGCCCCCCTCCGTCGGAAGGGCCTAAGGGCGGTGAGGTCCCCCAGCTTCACCGCCCGCTCTTTTCCCGGTTCGAGAATCTTCCGCTCCGCTTGCATGCGATTGCCGACCGCGCCATGTTGACAGAAGGGCTGACCTCCTTGACCGCTGCCGACCGCACGATGCGCCTCCTCATCATCGAAGACGACCGCGAATCCGCCGATTATCTCGTCAAGGCGTTTCGCGAAGTCGGTCACATCGCCGACCACGCCTCTGACGGCGAGGAAGGCCTCGCCATGGCCGAGAGCGGCGATTACGACGTGCTGGTGGTCGACCGCATGCTGCCCAAGCGCGACGGCCTGTCGCTAATCGGCGCCCTGCGCGACAAGGGCGATTCATCGCCGGTGCTGATTCTCTCCGCGCTCGGGCAGGTCGACGACCGCATCAAGGGCCTGCGTGCCGGCGGCGACGACTATCTGCCGAAGCCGTACTCGTTCGCCGAGCTGCTCGCGCGGGTCGAGGTGCTGTCGCGCCGCCGCGGCGGTCCAGCCGAGGACACGGTCTATCGCGTCGGCGATCTCGAGCTCGACCGGCTCTCCCACCGCGTCGCCCGCGGCAAGGACGAGCTGACGCTCCAGCCGCGCGAGTTCCGGCTGCTCGAATATCTCATGAAGCATGCAGGGCAGGTGGTGACGCGCACCATGCTGCTGGAGAACGTCTGGGACTATCATTTCGATCCGCAAACCAACGTGATCGACGTGCACATCTCGCGGCTGCGCTCCAAGATCGACAAGGGGTTCGATCGGCCGCTGCTGCACACGATCCGCGGCGCGGGGTACATGATTCGTGACGGCATTCGGTAAGCTGATACGAACGACCGCGTTCCGGCTGACGCTGGTCTACCTGTTTCTGTTTGCGGTGTTTGCCGCATCGCTGCTCGGCTATTTCGCCTGGAACACGCGGCGGCTGATCACCGAAGAGATCACGCAGACGGTGAATGCCGAGACCTCGGAGATCAACGCGATCTACGGCCGCCGCGGAATGTTCGGCCTCGTGCGCACGATCGAGTATCGGGCGCTGCGTCCGGGCGCCAACCTCTATCTCGTGACCACGCCGACTGGGCAGGCGATTGCCGGCAATGTCGGCTCGCTGGCACCGGGCGTGATGGCGACGCGCGGCTGGTCGGAGACCGCCTACCGGCGCATTGAGGATGCTGATGACCGCGACCATCGCGCACTCGTGCGCGTCACTGAACTGGAAAACGGCTTCCGCCTTCTGATCGGCCGCGACCTCGCCGAGCGGCGGCGCCTGTTCGGCATCGTCGCCAAGGCCGCGCAATGGTCGATCCTGATCGTCGTGGTGCTCGGCCTCGGCGGCGGCATCTTCGTCGCACGCCGCGTGCTCACGCGTATCGACGCGATGAGCGGCACGGCGCATCGCATCATGACCGGCGATCTCAGCGAGCGCCTGCCGGTGGGGCGCAGTGGCGACGAGCTCGACCGGCTCGCGGAAAATCTCAACGCCATGCTGGAGCGCATCGAGGCGCTGATGGTGGGCTTGAAGGAGGTCTCCGACAATATCGCCCATGATCTCAAGACGCCGCTGACGCGCCTGCGCAACCGCGCCGAGGAGGCGCTGGCCAAGTCCGGCTGCGAGGCCGACTATCGTGCGGCGTTGGAGCGGACCATCGAGGAATCCGACGGGCTGATCCGCACCTTCAACGCGCTGTTGATGATCGCCCGCGCCGAGTCCGGCCAGGCCCGCGGCAACATGGACGATTTCGACGCCTCCGACGTCGCCAGCGGCATCCATGAGCTCTACGAGCCGCTCGCCGAGGACGACGGCATGACGTTGAAGGTGAAGGCCGAGCCGACGCCGGTTCATGGCAACCGCGAGCTGATCAGCCAGGCGCTCGCCAATCTCGTCGAGAACGCGATCAAGTATGGCAAGCCGGCCGCGCAGTCCGCGGGAACCGTGGTCAGCATGGATAGTCGCCAGATCCTCATCGAGGCCAGGCGCGAAGGCGATCACGTGCTGCTCAGCGTCACCGATCGCGGCCCTGGTATCCCGGAAGGTGATCGCAAGCATGCCGTGGAACGTTTCGTGCGGCTCGAGGCGAGCCGGACGCTGCCGGGCTCGGGCCTGGGTCTCAGCCTTGCCGCCGCGGTTGCAACACTGCATGGCGGTGAGTTGAAGTTGGGCGATGCCCATCCGGGCCTCGTCGCCACGCTGGTCCTGCCCGCCCGCGCCGGGGCCGGCGACAGGGTTGCTCCTGCAATACCGGATGTGCCACAGAAGGTGGCATGAATCTCTCCGCGCCGGGAAACGCGGACAAGCATGGTGGAAGTCTGGCCGCACGCTTCGCGGAAGGCCCCCATGTTGCCGCTTCCAATACCGCCGAACAACGCCTTCGTGACTGGCTCGCCGAACTCGAGCCGCAGCATGCGGCTGCGATCGCGGCGCTGCTTGATCGTCCCTTCGTTCGTCCAATCCTGGCCGGCATCGCAGAATTCTCGCCCTATCTGTTCGACCTGATCCGCAGCGATCCGGCGCGACTGATCCGGCTGCTTGCGTGCGATCCCGATGCGCATCTGGCGTCGCTGATCGACGACGCCAGGCGCGCCGTGCTCGCCGCCACCGAGGAAGCCGAGGTGACGCGGCTGCTCCGCCGCATGAAATCGGAGGCGGCGCTCTTGATCGCGCTCTGCGACATCGGCGGGGTCTGGCCGGTGATGCGGGTGACGGCGGCATTGACCGAGGTCGCTGTGTCGTCGGTCCAGATGGCGCTCCGGTTCCTGCTGCGGCAGGACGTCGCACGCGGCAAGCTGTTGCCGGCCAATCCGGAAGCTCCGGAAGAGGGCTGCGGCCTGATCGTGCTGGCGATGGGCAAGATGGGCGCGGGTGAGCTGAACTATTCCAGCGACATCGACCTGATCGTGTTCTTCGATCCCGACGCAACGACGCTTGCGCCCGACATCGAGCCGCAGCCTTTCTTCGTGCGGGTGACGCAGGGGCTCGCGCGCCTGCTGCAACAGCGCACCTATGACGGCTATGTGTTCCGCGTCGATCTGCGGCTGCGTCCCGATCCGTCCTCGACGCAAGTTGCGATCTCACGCGACGCCGCGCTGCACTACTACGAGCGGGAAGGGCGCACCTGGGAGCGCGCGGCCATGATCAAGGCCCGGCCCTGCGCCGGCGACCTGAAGGCCGGCGAGGCGCTGCTCGCCGACATCGCGCCGTTCGTCTGGCGCAAGCATCTCGACTTCGCCGCGCTCGCCGACGTTCACGACATGAAGCGGCAGATGCAGACCTATCGCGGCCAGAGTGAGGTCGCGGTCGAGGGCCACAACGTGAAGGTCGGGCGCGGCGGTATCCGCGAGATCGAATTCTTCGCCCAGACCCAGCAGTTGATCGCGGGTGGCCGTCATCCGAAATTGCGGGTGCGACCGACACTGACCGCCCTCGACGTGCTCGCCAGCAGCAACTGGATCACCTTTGAGGCGCGCGACGAGCTGACTGCCGCCTACCAGTTTCTGCGCCGGGTCGAGCATCGCCTTCAGATGATCGCCGATGAGCAGACCCACGCCTTGCCCGACGACAAGGAGGCCGTGGAGCGCCTGGCGTGGTTCTTCGGCTATGAAAGTCGCGAGGCCTTTGCGCGCGACCTCCTGCGCCAGCTCGAGATCGTCCAGGGGCACTACGAAAAACTGTTCGAGGGCGATCCGACCGGTACGGCCAAGCTGCCTGCGATCGACTATGGTGCAGGTCCCGACGATCCGCGCCTGTTGCAGCACCTGGCGACGCTCGGATTCAACAAGCCGGCCGCCGTCGGACAGACGGTACGCGGCTGGATCACCGGCGATTACCGTGTCTTCCGTAACGAAGCGACCCGCGGCGCCTTCGTCGAATTCGTGCCGGCCCTGATCGACGGCCTTGCCCATGCCGAGGACCCGGACCGCGCTGTCGCGGCGTTCGATCATTTCCTCCAGGCCCTACAGCGCGGCGGGCGGCTGATCACGCTGCTCAGCCAGAACCGCGATCTCGTTGCCCTCGTGGCGCTGGTTCTGGGCGCTGCTCCCCGGCTCGGCGAGATGCTGGCGCGGCAGCCGCAATTGATGGACGGCCTGATTGATCCGCGCTTCTTCGGCGCCATGCCGGACCAGCGGGAGTTATCGGCACGGCTTGCGGCCACAGTGCGCGATGCGGATTCCTACGAGGAGTTCCTCGACCGCCTGCGCCTGTTCGGCCAGGAGAGCCTGTTCCTGATCGGAACGCGCATTCTCTCGGGCACGGTCTCCGCCCAGCACGCGAGCACGGCATTCGCGGACGTTGCGGAGGGCATCGTGCACACCGTGCACGGACTCGTCGCCGATCGCTTCGCCGCCCAGCATGGTCGGATCAAGGGGCAGGAGACCGCGATCATCGCCATGGGCCGGCTCGGCAGTCGCGAGATGACGGCGGCGTCCGATCTCGACCTGATCCTGCTCTATGATTTCGACAGCGAAAATCCAGATTCAGACGGACCAAAGTCGCTCCAGGGGGCGCACTACTTCGCGCGCTTCACCCAGCGCCTGATCAGCGCCTTCACGACGCGGACCAACTACGGCGTGCTCTACGAGATCGACATGCGACTGCGACCGTCGGGCCGCGCAGGCCCGGTGGCCTCCAGCATCGCTTCCTTCGCCGACTATCAGGCCCACGAAGCCTGGACCTGGGAGCACATGGCGCTGACGCGCGCCCGCGTCGTGTCGGCTTCGCCGGCGTTCCGCGCGCGGATCGAGACCGTCATCCGCGAGGTGCTGACGCGGCGCCGTGATCCCGTCACTATCGCCAACGACGTCGCCGACATGCGCCGTGCGATCGCGCAGGAGAAGGGCGAGACCGACTATTGGGACCTCAAATATGCCGCCGGCGGCATGGTCGATATCGACTTCATCGCGCAATATCTCCAGCTCGTCCACGCGTATGACAAGCCGGGGATTCTCGATGTCTCGACCATGCAGGTGCTGGAGAACGCCGCAAGACTCGGCGTGCTGGCGCACTCGGAGACCGAGATCCTGCGCGCGGCAGCGCGACTTTACCACGATCTGACCCAGATCCTGCGCCTCTGCGTCAGCGACCGCTTCAAGCCGGAAACTGCCGGTGTCGATTTGCAGCGTGTGATGGCACGTGCCGGTGATACGCCGGACTTCTCATCGCTGGAAGCTCGCGTGAAGGAGACGCAGAGCGAGGTGCGACGCGTGTTCAAGGCGCTGTTGGAAGGGCAGTAGCCTCTTTCAGCGATACGATGGCCTCGCGGACGTGAGGCTCCAGCCCGGCGCCGCCACCGTCGAGATGCGCGAAGATCGCGCGCTTCATCCGGGGGTCCCAGAACTTCTTGATGTGCTCGGCGATCCCCGGCACGGCCTTGTCATGGCCCTGGCTTTGGAAAAATTTGCCGATCTGGTTGGCCATGTAGATCAGGCGGTCAGGCGACATCGGCAACCTCCGTGGCACGGCAGGCCACGCGGCCCCCATGCGTGAACACTTCAAATCCGTCCTGCCGGGCTATGGCAATCAGCGTGATGCCGGCGGCCTCCGCGGTGCGCACGGCAAGCGCAGTGGGCGCCGAGACTGCGACCATCACCGGCGCGCCGATCGCCGCCGTCTTTTGCACCATCTCCACCGAGACACGGCTCGTCAGCAGCACCATGCCGCCGCTTGCATCCGTGCGGCTGCGCGCCAGCGCGCCGGCAAGCTTGTCGAGCGCGTTGTGGCGGCAGACATCCTCGCGCAGCGCGACGATGCCGCGGGCAGGGGACCAGAACGCAGCGGCATGCACGGCGCGGGTCTGCATGTTGATCGCTTGTAGGGAAGCAATGCCCTGCATCGCCGTCATGATCTGCTCCGGCGTGAAGGTTTGCCCCTGCGGCACGACCGCGGCGGGCCGCACGGCCTCCGCAATCGACTCGATGCCGCAGATGCCGCAGCCGGTCGGCCCAGCGATGTGGCGCCGCCGTTCGCTCATGCGTCCGGCATCTTCCGAGGCCAGCCACATCCGGAGCTCGATGCCGTCATCGAGGCGAACCACCTCGAGCGTCTGGATGTCGTCGGCGGATTTCACGATGCCTTCGCTCACGCTGAAGCCGACGGCGAAGTCTTCGAGATTCTGCGGCGTTCCCATCATGACGGCATAGGTGCCGCCATTATAGGTCAGCGCGAGCGGTGTCTCCTCCGGGATCAGCCGCGTCCCGCCTGAGGTCGCACCGTCGCGCCAGATATCCCGATCGATGGCCTGGACCGCCACATGCATGCGCTTACTCCGCGGCTTCAGCGGGCGTTATGCGGCGCGAGTGCCGCGCCTGCGCGTCATAGGCCTTCTGCCAGTCGGACGGTCCGTTGGACGGCGACACCTGCACGGCGGTGACCTTGTACTCCGGACAGTTGGTCGCCCAGTCCGAATAGTCCGTTGTGATGACGTTGGCCTGCGTGTCCGGGTGGTGGAAGGTGGTGTAGACTACGCCCGGTGCGACGCGGTCGGTGATCTCCGCGCGCAGCGTGGTCTCGCCGGCGCGGCTCATCAGCCGCACCCAGTCGCCGTCGCGCACCCCGCGCTGCTCGGCGTCGTGCGGATGGATTTCGAGCCGGTCTTCTGCGTGCCAGACCACGTTGTCGGTTCGGCGGGTCTGCGCGCCGACATTGTACTGGCTGAGGATGCGTCCGGTGGTCAGCAGCAGCGGATAGCGCGGTCCGGTACGCTCGTCGGTCGCCACATATTCGGTGACGACGAACTTGCCCTTGCCGCGGACGAAGCCGTCGATATGCATCACCGGAGTGCCCTCGGGCGCCTTCGCGTTGCAGGGCCACTGCACCGAGCCAAGCTCGTCGAGCTTGGCGTAGGAGACACCGGCAAAGGTCGGCGTCAGCGCCGCGATCTCGTCCATGATCTCGGATGGATGGCTATAGTTCATCTCGAAGCCCATCGCCTTCGCAAGCCCGATGGTGACCTCCCAATCAGCCAGACCGTTCTTCGGCGTCATCACCTTGCGGACGCGCTGGATGCGGCGCTCGGCGTTGGTGAAGGTGCCGTCCTTCTCGAGGAAGCTCGATCCGGGCAGGAAGACATGGGCATAGTTGGCGGTCTCGTTGAGGAAGAGGTCGTGGACGATGACGCATTCCATCGCCGAGAGCGCCGCCACAACGTGCGAGGTGTTGGGATCGGACTGCAGGATGTCCTCGCCCTGCACGTAGATCCCCATGAACGTGCCTTCGACCGCAGCATCGAACATGTTGGGAATGCGCAGGCCCGGCTCGGGATTGAGCTTGACGTTCCACATCGCCTCGAACTGGTCGCGCACGGCATCGCCGGAGATGTGGCGATAGCCGGGCAGCTCATGCGGGAACGAGCCCATGTCGCAGGAGCCCTGCACGTTGTTCTGGCCGCGCAGCGGGTTCACGCCGACGCCGGGGCGGCCGATATTGCCGGTCGCCATCGCGAGGTTGGCGATCGCGATCACCGTGGTCGAGCCCTGGCTGTGCTCGGTGACGCCGAGCCCGTAGTAGATCGCGCCATTGCCGCCGGTGGCGTAGGTGCGCGCCGCTTCGCGCAGCACCTTGGGATCGACGCCGGTGAGGATGGCGGTCGCCTCCGGGCTGTTCTTCGGCTGTGCGACGAACGCCGCCCATTCCTCGAACTCGCTCCAGTCGCAGCGCTCTCGCACGAAGTCTTCGTTGACGAGGCCATCGGTGACGATGACATGCGCCAGCGCCGTCATGACAGCGACGTTGGTGCCGGGCATCAGCGGTAGGTGCAGCGCCTTCACGTGAGGCGATTCCACCATCTCGGTGCGGCGCGGATCGATCACGATCAGTTTTGCGCCCTGCCGGAGCCGCTTCTTCAGGCGTGAGGCGAACACGGGGTGGGCGGAGGCCGGGTTGGCGCCGATGACGACGACGACGTCGGTGTCCTCGACCGAGTCGAAATCCTGCGTGCCGGCGGAGGTGCCGAAGGTGGTGGCGAGGCCGTAGCCGGTTGGCGAGTGGCAGACGCGGGCGCAGGTGTCGACATTGTTGTTGCCGAAGCCGGCGCGAATCAGCTTCTGCACCAGATAGGTCTCTTCATTGGTGCAGCGGGACGAGGTGATGCCGCCGATCGCGTCGCGGCCGTATTTCTTCTGGATGCCGCGCATCCTGGCGGCGGCGAAGGAAAACGCTTCATCCCAGGACACTTCGCGCCAGGGATCCTCGATCCGCTCGCGGATCATCGGCTTGAGAATGCGTTCCTTGTGGTTGGTATAACCCCAGGCGAAGCGGCCCTTGACGCAGGAATGGCCGCGATTGGCCTTGCCGTCCTTGTAGGGCACCATGCGCACGACTTCCTCGCCGCGCATCTCGGCCTTGAAGGCGCAGCCGACGCCGCAATAGGCGCAGGTGGTGACGACGGAATGCTCGGGCTGGCCGATCTCGATCACCGACTTTTCCGTCAGGGTCGCGGTCGGGCAGGCCTGCACGCAGGCGCCGCAGGAGACGCATTCGGAGCCGAGGAAGCTTTCGCTCATGCCGGGCGAGACGCGGCTGTCGAAGCCACGGCCCGAGATCGTCAGCGCGAAGGTGCCTTGCACTTCCTCGCAGGCGCGGACGCAGCGCGAGCAGACGATGCACTTGGAGGGATCATAGGTGAAGTAGGGGTTGGACTCGTCCTTCGGCATCCAGGCGGGGTTCACATCGCCATTGGACTTGGCGAAGACGTGGTTCTCGCCCTCGTAGCCGTAGCGCACGTCGCGCAGGCCGACGGCGCCGGCCATGTCCTGCAACTCGCAATCGCCATTCGCGCCGCAGGTGAGGCAGTCGAGCGGATGGTCGGAGATATAGAGCTCCATCACGCCCTTGCGCAGCTTCTTCAGCCGCTCGGTCTGGGTGTGCACGACGAGGCCGTTCATCGCGGGCGTGGTGCAGGAGGCCGGCGTGCCCGCACGGCCTTCGATCTCGACCAGGCAGAGGCGGCAGGAGCCGAATGCATCCACCATGTCGGTCGCGCACAGCTTCGGGATCTGGTGGCCCGCTTCCATCGCCGCGCGCATGATCGAGGTGCCCTCGGGCACCGAGATTTGCTTGCCGTCGATGGTCAGCGTGACCATCGTTTCCGATTTCGAGCGCGGCGTGCCGAAGTCGATTTCCTCGATCAGAGACATCGTTGTTCTCCTATTCCGCGGCCTGAAGCGTGGCCGGTGCCGGGCCAAAATCTTCCCGGAAATGTTTCAGGGCACTCAGCACGGGGTAGGGCGTGAAGCCGCCGAGCGCGCAGAGCGAGCCGAATTTCATGGTGTTGCAGAGGTCCTCGACGAGGGCGAGGTTTTCGCTCACGCGCTCGCCGCGCATGATTTTCTCGATGGTCTCGACGCCGCGGGTCGAGCCGATCCGGCACGGCGTGCACTTGCCGCAGGATTCGATGGCGCAGAACTCCATCGCGAAGCGCGCCTGTTTGCGCATGTCGACGCTGTCGTCGAACACGACGATGCCGCCATGGCCTATCAGGCCGTCGCGGGCGGCGAAGGCTTCATAGTCGAACGGCGTGTCGAACAGCGCACGGGGGAAGTAGGCTCCGAGCGGCCCTCCGACCTGCACCGCGCGGACCGGTCGGCCCGTAAACGTGCCACCGCCGATGTCATCGACGAGCTCGCCGAGCGTCACGCCGAACGCGGTTTCGAACAGTCCGCCATGGCGGATGTTGCCGGCGAGCTGGATCGGCATCGTGCCGCGCGAACGGCCCATGCCGAAATCGGCATAGGCCTTGGCCCCCTCGGCGAGGATGAAGGGGATGGCGGCGAACGACAGCACGTTGTTGATGACGGTCGGCTTGCCAAACAAACCATGATGCGCCGGCAACGGCGGCTTTGCGCGCACGATGCCGCGGCGACCTTCGAGGCTCTCCAGCAGCGAGGTCTCCTCGCCGCAGACATAGGCGCCGGCGCCGACGCGCACTTCGAGATCGAAGCTGTGCCTGGACCCACCGATATTCGTGCCGAGATAGCCGCCGCGCTGTGCCGCCGTAATCGCCGCGTTCATCGCCTCGACGGCGTGCGGATATTCGCTGCGGATGTAGATGTAGCCTTTGGTGGCGCCGACCGTGATCGCCGCGATGGTCATGCCCTCGATGACCAGGAAGGGATCGCCCTCCATGATCATGCGGTCGGCGAACGTGCCGCTGTCGCCTTCGTCGGCATTGCAGACGATGAATTTGCGATCGGCTTTCGCCTGGGCGACTGTTTTCCACTTGATGCCGGTCGGAAAGCCTGCACCGCCGCGGCCGCGCAGGCCGGACGCGGTGACCTCAGCGAGGATCGAATCCGGGCCGAGCGACAGCGCGCGCTCGAGGCCCTTGTAGCCGTCATGGGCGCGATAGTCCTCGAGCGAGCGCGGATCGATCACGCCGCAGCGCGCGAAGGTGAGGCGGGTCTGGCGCTTCAGCCAGGGAAGCTCGTCGGCGACGCAGAGCCGCAGGGGATGCTGTCCGTTGTTCGCCATGGCGTCGAGCACGGAGGAGACATCTTCCGGGCTGACAGGGCCGTACGCGACACGACCCTGCGGGGTCGCCACCTCGACCATCGGCTCCAGCCAGCACAGTCCGCGTGAGCCGGTCCTGACGATCTCAACTGGAAGGCCGCGCTTCTCCGCAGCCTGCTCGAGCGCTGCGGCCACATCGTCGGCGCCGACAGCGACGGCAGCCGCATCGCGGGGAACGAATATGCGCATTTTCATCGTTGCGCCTCCGCAACCAGCGCATCGAGGCGCTTCTCGTCGAGGCGGCCAACGAGGCGGCCATCGAGCATCGCCGAAGGCGCGGTGGCACACAGGCCGAGGCAGTAGATCGGCTCCAGCGTCACCCGGTCATCGGCAGTGGTGTTGCCCAGGGAGACGCCAAGCTTCGCTTCGGCGCGCGCGGCCAGCGCATCGCCGCCGGCAGCCTGGCAGGCTTCCGCGCGACAGAGTTTGAGGACGTGGTGGCCGGCAGGCTTGTGGCGAAAATCGTGGTAGAAGGTAAACACACCATGAACCTCGGCGCGCGACAGGTTGAGCGCCTGCGCGACCATCGGGATGGCGGCTTCCGGGACATAGCCGAAGGCCTCTTGCAGGGCATGGAGGATGACCAGCGTCGCGCCCTCCTGTCCGGCATGTTCGGCGATGATCTCAGCGCCGCGCGTTTCGTCCCAAGGCTCGTGAATCCCCGTCATTCTTCATTCTCAATCAGAGGGTGACCGACCCCTCCATGAGTATTTGGAATCGTTCGAGAATCAATAAAGCTGTCTCATGCTGCGATCGGGAATTCGCATCGATCGGTCGTTGCAATTGGCTGATATGAAAATCGAATGATTGTTCCTGCCGCGGCCCGTTTTCGCGTGTTGGAGGGAGCCGGCCGTGATAGCTTGCATGCCACGACAGAATTCCAGGGGAATAGCGGTTGCTCGACAAGCTTGAACTTCTGCTGGCGCTCGCCAAGGAGCGGCATTTCGGACGCGCGGCAGAGGCCTGCGGCGTCACCCAGCCGACCATGTCGACCGGGCTCAAGCAGCTCGAGGAGATCCTCGGCGTCATGCTGGTCCAGCGCGGCTCGCGCTTCCAGGGCTTTACGCCGGAAGGCGAGCGGGCGCTCGACTGGGCGCGGCGCATCGTCGGCGACGCCCGCGCCATGCGCGACGAGATCAACGGCCTGAAGCACAAGCTCTCCGGCGAGATCCGCATCGCGGCGATCCCGACCGCGCTCGGCATGGTGGCCTCGCTGACGACGCCGTTCCGCGCCAAACATCCGGAGGTGCGTTTCCGCATCCAGTCGACTACCTCGTCCGAGGTGCTGGGACTTCTCGAAAATCTCGAGGTCGATGCGGGGCTGACCTATATCGAGAACGAGCCGATCGGCAAGGTGCGCACCATCCCGCTCTACAACGAGAGCTATCGCCTCCTGACCGCGCCGGATGCGATGTTCGGCGACCGCGAGACGGTGACCTGGGCCGAGGTCGGCAAGGTGCCGCTGTGCCTTCTGACGCCGGACATGCAGAACCGCCGCATCATCGACCGCGCGCTGCGCTCGGTGAACGCCGAGGCGACGCCGACGCTGACGTCGAACTCGCTGCTGGTGCTGTTCACCCATGTGAAGACGGGGCGCTGGGCGAGCGTGATGCCGGCGAAGCTTGCCGAGACGCTCGGTCTTGCGGACACCGTCCGCTCGATTCCGATCATCGATCCCGAGGTCAACTACAGCATTGGCCTCGTGATCCCGCAGCGCGACCCGATGACGCCGCTGATCGCCGCGCTCGTCAACGTCGCACGCGAGGTGGCGCCGACCCTGCAATCCTGATCGGGGTCAGGCGGCCGCGGAGATCCCGGCTGAGACCTTGTTGGCATCGCGCGGCAGCGTGACGCGCACGACGGTGCCGACGTCGATCTTCGAGCGCAGCCGCATCGTGCCGCCATGCAGTTGCGCGAGCGAGCGGGCGATCGCAAGCCCCAGGCCCGAGCCATGATAGGTCTTGGTGAGCTGGCTCTCGACCTGCTCGAAGGGCCGGCCGAGCCGCGTCAGCGAATGCGGGGCGATGCCGATGCCGGTGTCGGCGATCATCAGCACGACCTTGTCCTCGAGCTGCCGGCTGCGCACCACGATGCGGCCGCCGTCGGGCGTGAACTTCACGGCGTTGGACAGGAGGTTGACGATGATCTGCTTGGTGGCGCGGCGGTCGGCGACGACAGAGATGATGTTTTCGATGTCGGCATCGAGCGTCAGGTTCTTGTCCTCGGCACGGCCTGAGACCACCCGCAGCGATTCGGCGAGCGTGCGCGACAGGTCCAGCTCCTCCATGTCGAGCTTCATGCGGCCGGCCTCGATCTTGGACATGTCGAGGATGTCGTTGATGACCTCCAGCAGATAGTGGCCGCTGGTGAGGATGTCCTGGCAGTATTCCTGGTACTTCTCGTTTCCGAGCTCGCCGAACATGCCGCTTCCCATGACCTCCGAGAAGCCGATGATCGCGTTCAAGGGCGTGCGCAGCTCGTGGCTCATATTGGCGAGGAATTTTGACTTGGTCTGGTTGGCTTCCTCGGCGCGGGTCTTTTCACGCTGGTATTTTTCGGCGAGATCGGCGAGCTCGTTGGTCTGGCGCTCCAGCGCCGCCTGCGAGCGCTTCAGGTCGATGACGGTGGCGCGCAGGCGCAGATCGTTGTCGACCAGCTTCTGCTCGTGCTCCTTGATGCGCGTGATGTCGGTGCCGACCGAGACGTAGCCGCCGTCCTTGGTGCGGCGCTCGCTGATGTGCAGCCAGCTGCCGTCGTCGAGCTGCGCCTCGAAGGTGCGGGCGCCCGGTCCCTGGTTGGCGGTCTCGTTGTGGCGGGTGCGCACCTCCGGCATGCGGCCGACCTCGAGCACGGTTTCGTAGGAGGTCCCGGGGATGACGGCCGAGTCTGGCAGTCTGTGCAGGCGCTGGAAGTGCGAGTTGCAGAGCACCAGACGGTCGCTGTTGTCCCACAGCACGAAGGCTTCCGGGATCGTCTCGATGGCGTCACGCAGCCGCAGGTCGGCTTCCACCGTCTTTTCGGCAAGGCTCTTCTGCTCGGTGATGTCGACAGCGATGCCAATCAGGTGCATGGCGGAATCGCCCGTGGCGCGGGTGCGCTCGCAGCGCACCCGGAGCCAGATCCAGTGGCCGTCGACATGCTGCATGCGGAAACTCTGGTCGATGTGGTCGATCTGGCCCGAGATCAGCTGGTCGGCGATCGCGAACAGGTCGATGTCGTCCGACTTCACCAGCGCGTTGACCTCACCGAAGGTGAGGAGCTCGTTGCGGCCGTCGAGGCCCAGCATCGAAAACATCGACTGCGACCAGAAGATCTTGCCGCGCGAAAGATCCCAGTCCCAAAGGCCGCAGCGCCCGCGGTTGAGCGCGGTGTCGATTCGGCCGCGCACGGCGTCGTTGATCAGGTCGCCCTCGCGGGCGCGGGTCGACTGCCAGTGGAAGGCGAATCCGAGAATCAGGACGACGAAGCCGGTGGTCGCCGACAGCGTCACCGAGAGCGCCGCATCCGAGCCCCAGATCGGCTCGTTGCGCTCCTGGATCACGGTGACCTGACCGGGCAGTGACTTGATCGGACGCGAGATTGCCATCGCGCTGTTGCCGCTCGGTAGTGTGAGATCGGAGACGTCGTTCTGTTGCGGCGGCGTCGCAACCAGCTGCGCGGTGGTGATCGCATCGAGCAGGCGGTCGTTGCCGGCCGGATCGGTGTCCACGGGAATGCGTGCGAGGATGCGGCGGTCGGTGCCAACGGAGGTGACGATGACGTGGCGGCCCGTAGCCGTGCCCCAGGAGGGAATGAGCTCGGGCAACAGCGTCGGCAGACGCTCGATGTTCTTCTGCCGATCCACGCGCACCGCAGCGACGCGGTCGATGCGCTCGGCGAGGAGGTCGGCGAGCGCCTGAATGTCGTGCTTGATCACCAGACGCTTCTGCCGGGTCTGGTCAACGACCTGGACGAAGGCGCCGAGACAGATGGTGATGAGGAAGGCGATGATGAGGGTAGGCACAGCGCGCCGGAGCGCCGGCTCGGCGATCAGGAGCCGGTGGTAGGCCGGTTTCGCGATCGATTGCGCCAATCCCTTGATCGAATCGGATTGGACGCACGCGCTCGCGGCGTCTGCGCGCGGCATGCCTTCGGCCCCCAGAGATATTGCTGCACCACAATTCGGAATGAAGCCCCCGCTCGCTTCCGAATCACAGCGATTTGAATCCAGTTTTCGCGGGCTGTCGAGAGTCAACGAATCGTTAACGCGAAATAATTCTTATCCAATGGAGAGTGTGCACCGCGAGCGTCCTCAATATGACGTGCGCGGTGAGTCCGAAACGGGAACGTGTGACTCTTCGCGTGATCGGTCAGGCGCGCGGCGGCTCGGCGTGACTGATCACGCGCTTCACGCTCGGGAAGGCGCGCCGCAGTGCGCGCTCGATCTCGTCGACCTGCTCGTGCACCTTGATCACGCTCATCGACGGCGTGGCGCGACAGTGAAAGTTGACGATCTCGCCGGCATCGGTGTTGCGCACGCGCACATTATGGATGTCGTGGATCTCGCTATCAGCGGCGAAGCCGGTGAGCGCGGCTGCAATGGCCTGCACCCGTTCCGCCGGCGCGTCGACGCCGAACGGCAGCTCCGGCTGGAGCGGCTCGATATGGACGTCGACCTCCACATCCTCGCCGAACTCCTCCTGGATGTTGCGCTCCAGCGTGTTGGCGACGTCGTGGGCCGCGACCAGCGGCATCTCGGCGTCGACCTCGAGATCGATACCGACGATCAGCTTGGCGCCGAGGTCGTGCACGGTGACGTGATGGATGGCAAGGCCCGAATTGCGTGCGATCACCATGATGCGGTCGCGCACGGTCTCGTTGTCGCGCGCCACGGGGACCGCGGTGAAGGTGAGGTCGGCATCGCCGAACGCCTTGCCGACGGCGGCTTGCGCGTTGCGCTTGATGTCCTCGACGCGGTCGATCGGATAGGTCCGCGGCACCTTTGCGATGGTGTCGATGAAATAGGTCGCGCCGACCATGCGCACGCGCAGGCGCTCGACGTCGAGCACGCCGGGCACGCTCTTGATCACGGCCGTGGCTTGCTCCAACGCGCCCTCCGGCGCGCGGTCGACCAGCGTCTGCACCGTGGAGCCGGCCATGCGCAGGCCAAGAGCCGCGATCATCACGGCGACGGCGACGGCCGCCGCGGCGTCGCCCCACCAGAAGCCGAAGGCGGCGAGGATGAGGCCGGCGATGACGGCAAATGAGCCCATCACGTCGGAGGCGAAATGCAGCGCGTCGGCGGCGAGTGCCTGGCTCCGCGTCTCCCGCGCGGCGCGATGCAGCGCTCGCGCCCGCCAGAGATTGACGAGGATGTCGATCACCAGCACGACGAAGGGCACGGCCGAGATGGTCGGCGGCGGCGAGCCCTCGCGGATGCGGCTATAGGCCTCGACCAGGATGCCGCCGGCCAGCACGTAGAGCAGGGCGGTGACGCCGAGCGCGGAGATGCTCTCGAGCTTGCCGTGGCCGTAATGATGCTCGTCGTCGGCCGGCTTGTCGGACACCCGCACCACCGCCCAGGTGATGATGGTCGCGACCAGGTCGATCGAGGAATGCAGGGCTTCCGAGATCAGCGCTAGCGAGCCGATCGTGATTCCGACCACGAACTTGGCGGCGGCCATGCCGCCGCTGGCGAAGATCGAGATCGCGGCGACCGAGGTTTTGCTGTGCTGTGCTGTCATGGCCGGGGATTTAGCAGCCCATCGCCCAACATCAAGCGATGATCCACAGGCGTAGTCGCAAGTGAGTTGCAAGAGCGATCTACATCTTGCTTGATCTCGTAGGGTGGGCAAAGGCGCGGTAGCGCCGTGCCCACCATCAATTCCGCGCCCGCTGATGCATGGTGGGCACGCTTCGCTTTGCCCACGAGAGACCGAGACTGGAGCGGCTCCTACGGTAGCGTCACGACGATCTTGCCGAGATGCCTGTTGGCCTCCATGTGCGCGAAGGCCTCGTCGATGTCGCCGAAGGCAAATACCTTGTCGATCGGCAGTCGCAGCTTCCGCGCCTCCACCGCACTCCAGATGTCCTTGCGAACCTCCTCGAAAATCTCGCGGATCTCCTCGATGGTACGGGTGCGGAAGGTGACGCCGACATAGTCGATGCGGCGCGCCGCGTGCAGGTCGAAATTGAAGTCGGCATGCGTGCCGCCGAGACGGCCGACATTGACGATGCGCCCCTTCACCTTGGTGGCGGCAAGGTTCTGGTTCGCGACCTTGCCCGAGACCTGGTCGACGATGAGGTCGACACCATCGCCGCCGGTGGCCGTCACCACCTGATCGACCCAGCCGGGATCGGAGGAGTCGATCGCGAGATCGGCGCCGTAGTCGGTGAGCCGGCTGCGGCGATGGGCATCCGTCGACGAACCGATCACGAGCTTTGCACCCTTGAGCTTGGCGATCTGCATCGCCATCAGGCCGACGCCGGAGCTTGCGCCCTGGATCAGGACTGATTGGCCCGGCTGAATCCCGCCGACGGTGACGACGGCGTTGTGCATGGTCGCGAGCGCGACTGGCAGGGTCGCAGCTTCTTCGAAGTTCATGTTCGAGGGCGCATGGAACAGACGGCCGTGATCGGCGAGTGTGTACTCCGCAAATGCCGCGGCGCCCGAGCCCATGATGCGGTCGCCGACTTTCACGCCCTTGGCGTCGGGCCCGAGGGCTGCGACTTCGCCGGCCCATTCCATGCCGAGCACGGTGCCGACCCCGCCGGCCGCGCCATGGGCGTGTCCCTTGCGCATGCCGATGTCGGCGCGGTTGAGTGCGCAGGCGCGGACGCGGACCAGCACCTGCGTGCCCTTGGGTGATGGTTGAGCGAAGTCGGAAATCGCAGCCCCGTTAGGGCCATAGACGTAGGCCTTCATGCGTCACCTCTGGTTCATCCTAAACCTGAATCGCAACGCGAAGGGGTGCACAGGTGATCATTCCGCAGCCTCCGCTTTCGGGTGAACGATCATTCCTTCGAGCCGGTTCCTGATGATGGTTTCGGCCTCACGCACAATGCGGGAGATGAGCTCGGCGCAACTCGGGATGTCGTGGATCAGGCCCTGCACCTGGCCGGCCGACCAGATGCCCTCGTCCGAATTGCCTGACGCATAGACCATCTTGCCGCGGGCGCCGGCGACGAGCTCGCGGATGTCCTCGAACCTGGCGCCTTCCTTCTCCATGGCGACGACCTTGGTCGAGATCGCGTTCCTGGCAACGCGCGAGGTGTTGCGCATGGTGCGGAAGATCAGCTCGGTCTCGCGCTCGTCATTGGCGACGATCTTCTCCTTGATGAGCTGGTGGATCGGGCTCTCCCTGGTTGCCATGAAGCGCGTGCCCATGTTGATGCCGTCGGCCCCGAGCGCCAGCGCGGCCACGAGGCCCCGCGCGTCGGCAAAGCCGCCCGAGGCGATTATCGGGATCTTGACCTTGTTGGCGGCGGCCGGGATCAGGATCAGGCCGGGCGTGTCGTCCTCGCCGGGGTGGCCGGCGCACTCAAAACCGTCGATCGAGATGGCGTCGACGCCCATCCGCTCGGCCGAGAGGGCATGGCGGACACTGGTGCATTTGTGCACGACCTTGACGCCGTGCTTCCTGAACTCGTCGACATGATCCTGCGGCTTGTTGCCGGCGGTCTCGACCACCTTGATGCCCGCCTCGATGATCGCGGCGCGGTATTCGGCATAGGGCGGCGGCTTGATCGCGGGCAAAATGGTGAGGTTGACGCCGAACGGCTTGTCGGTGAGTTCGCGGCAGCGCGCGATCTCCTTGGTGAGGTCCTCGGGCGTCGGCTGGGTCAGTGCCGTGATGAAGCCGAGCGCGCCGGCGTTCGCCACCGCCGCCACGAGCTCGGCGCGCCCGACCCACTGCATGCCGCCCTGGACGATCGGGTGCTCGACGCCGACCAGCTCGGTGAAACGTGTCTTCAGCATGGGCGCCCTCTGTTTGCTCGGGCGCGTGACGGCCCTGTTATCGATTGATTTCGCCGGCAGGATGCCGCCCGGTCCGGCGAAAGTCCATTCGCAGGAAGTGCGCCCAGGACAGGGCGATCATGCGAGGGCCGGGGATGATTCCGCGCGGCGGATAATCCTATGCGGGCAGGCCTTCGCAGTCCGATCCGCCGGTGCGCGCTCGCAATCGATTGACCTAAATCAAGGCTGCGCGCAGCTCCACGACTGAACTGCCTCCACACAACTGAGACGTTTGGCAGTCGAGTGAGATGACGCTAACCTGGTACGTCACCTTTGAAACCCGCAAACAGGGGCTTCTTCTCTCCAAAAGACGAAGCCCGCGCGAAACCAGGACATTTGCGACCGAAGCCGAGGCCAAAGTTTTCGCGCGCGCAAAGCTGGACGAAGGGCTGGTCGTTTTCGCGGGTACAATAAATCCATATCTGCCGAGGCGGCATGTCCCGTCCGCCGACGTGCACATGTGGCTTGCAGAAGAACCCGACGGTACGGCTGAACCTTCGCGACGTCTCGACTTCGATTGAGCGTTGTACCCGACGTTCAGCACTGCGCTTTCGATTGCTCTTGAGTGTTGCCATTCTGTTACGGGGCCTTGAGACGCTCATCATTAAACTTCAGGCTGGAATCGAAACAGATATGCACGTGAACGTGCATAACGGTCGACGCCGTTGGCATTCGGGGACAAGGAGATAATCACATGAAGAAACTGTTGTTGGCGGCTGTCGGCTTCGCCGGCTTGGGCTTGGTTGCTCCCGCATCGGCGGCCGACATGGCCGTCAAGGCACCGCCACCTGCGCCGGTGGTGGCGATCTACAGTTGGAGCGGCTTCTACATCGGTGCCAATGGTGGATGGGGTCAAAGCCGCGGTTGCGTGGACTTCGTGACGCTCGCAGGAACGGTCGCAGGCGGTTGCGCTTCTCGCTCCGGTGGCCTTGTCGGCGGACAGATCGGGTATCGCTGGCAAACCAATCAGTTCGTGTTCGGATTGGAAGCTCAGGGCGACTGGGCCGACATCAAGAATACGCGCGTCAGCCTGATCGATCCGCTGCTTTCGACCACAGGGAAAACCGACGGCATTGGCCTCTTCACGGCCCAACTCGGTTGGGCGTGGAACGCATCACTGTTCTACGTGAAGGGTGGTGCAGCCGTGACCCACAATCGACTTGATGTCTTCAACAACTTCACCGGGGTCGGTCTGGACTCGGCAAGTCACACGCGCTGGGGTGGGGCCTTGGGCGTCGGCTGGGAGTATGGGTTCGCGCCGAACTGGTCGGTCGGTCTTGAATACGACCATCTCTGGATGGGGCATGACGACCGCACCTTCGCAGCCGGAGGTGTGGTCACGCCCGGTGGCGTCGTCCTTCTCGGCGACCGGATCAGCCAGGACGTTGATATGGTCACCGTGCGCTTCAACTACCGCTTCGGCGGTTACGGTGCACCGGTCACCGCGCGCTACTAAAGCATGATCCGGACCCGAAGGGCCGCGTTAGCGCAATGCGTGAAGCGGTTTCCCCTCGCGACAAACGCGGAGATCATGCTCAAGCGATAATCCAAAGCGCGATGACGATTCATCCCAATCTCATCGCGCTTTGATCGATCGCTGGTTACCCGCCACTTGAGCCCCGGTACAGCCGGGGCTTTTTTGTTGCACGAAACGCTTAGCCGGACTGCAGTGGCGATACCGCTGAAACTGGCTGCTGCTTGATCTGAATCAAAGGTCGTAAGACAGAGCTCTCGAACATGTGCCAATTCTGGAATTGCGAGCCAGGGGACTCTCCAATCGTGAAAGAAGCAAGCTGATATCATCCGAGGACTGGCGATGCTCAGGCTTTCTAAACCAGCTTGCTTCCTCGCTATTGTCATTGCGGTCGTCGTGATGACCGACAGCGAAGCGAAGGTGCTACGCAACAACACAAACTCGCCGATGGTTTTTGTGTTCAAGGACGCGGAGGCACTCAGCCGCTTCAACAGCCTGACGAATACCGGGTCTACCGATGAGAGTCCTCTCTTGCCGCTACTAATGTGCAAAACCCCGCAAGGCAGCAAGATTGAAGTTCTCGGTAGCGGCTATCGGACGGCATTCGTTCGCGTCGTCGATGGCAGCGCCGCTGGATGCGAAGGCACGGTTCCGCTTGACGCGGTGAGCGATCAATGAGGTGGGCCCGCCTGGGCGTTCCCTCCATCTACACGCGCCTTCACCTGTCGGCACTCAAGCGGAAATTCATCTCGATCTTCGCAGGCGAACCGCCGATCCCGGGACGCCAGGGCGAATAGCCCGGCGTGGGATCGGGATCGCGGGAGAGATCGAGCCGCCATGTCTCGGTGGCCGCATCGGGCAGAGTCAGGCTGACCTCGCGCCGGCTCGTCTTGTACGACAGCGCGGCGGTCGCGAGGATGACCTGGCGGTCGCCGTCGTGGCCGTGCCAGAGCTCGCCCACCGTCACCGGCGCGTAGCCGTGGCCTTCGTCGACATAGATCTGCACGTCGGTCCTGTCAGGCGGCAAGGCCATGCCGGGCGGCAGGCGGAATTGCAGCTCGAGCATCATGAAGCCGTGCGTGAGGTAGGGCGAGCGGATCAGCTCGTACCAGCCCCAATAGGCGAGGCCCGCGACGATCGTCACGACAGTCACGGCAACGGGGTAGGAGATGCGCGCCCGGCTCACCGCGCCCGGTACCGCCGCATCGTCCGACGGTACGCTCTCGCGGACGAGGCCGAACCTCGTGAACAGCCAGACGCCAACGATGAAGCCGGCGAGGCCGCCAAATGGTCCGATCTTGAAGAACGCGCCCATCGCGATGCCGCCGTCGCGGTCCGGCCCGCCGAGCATGACCACCAGCGCGGCAAGGCCCGACCAGCCGGCGAGTGCGCCGAGAAGACCGGAGAGGAGGCCGAGTATGAAGGACATGATGGCGATCTGCGGGGGTGACGATGTCTTTACCGGTGGCAGTGCCTTGTTTGTCGCGCTCTGCGACACTCGGGTTCGAGTCACTCGTCCCGGCGGTTCGCCCCGATGTGCTGCAGAATGCGAGCGATCAGGGAGTCTGTCGAACCATCCGCCGTGTCCAGGATGAGGTGGTCCCGGTCCCAGGCTTCGTAGGACCTGTTCACGACCTCGTCCCAGGTCGGGAGGATGTGGCCTTCGATATCGGACACGCGGGCTTCGATCCGGCCACGGTGAGCGGCGAGGTCACTGCAGATCAGTTCGATTTCGACAATCCGGGCAGAGGCTCGCTGGGCCGTTGCACGCCAGCCGCGCCGACTGGCAAGGACGGGATTGGCGCAATCGGCAATGACAACGCGGCCGAGTCTAAGATTCTCGAACGCGAGCGCGTTCGCGACGACGTAGCCGTACGCGCCAGGCTCGACGCCGCCCGCCCGCAGGCTCTGTTCGATAGCGTCAATGCGAAGGTAGGTCGCGCCGGTTTGTCTCGTCAGCTCCCGGGCTAGCGTCGTCTTTCCGGTGCCAGGCAGGCCGCTGAGCACCAGCAGCTGGGGCGTAGTGAATGCTGTCATGCCCCATGTTGGTTCGGCCGTTCAGTGCTGGCAATAGGCCGTGCATAACGAATCGCGAAGGGCGGTAGCGCGGGAGGATTGCGTAGGATGGGTAGAGCGAAGCGAAACCCATCGTTTCCTCTCACGAGCGAGATGGGTTTCGCTTCGCTCTACCCATCCTACCCATTGGGCATTGAAAATGCGCGCTACTGCTCCGGCGCGAGCTGGACCATCTGGCGGCCGGCGTTCATTTCCTTGAGTTTGTTGACGTACTCCTCGGGGCGCTGCCAGCGCATCGGGACTTTCAGTCCCATGAAATCGGCGATGTTGCCGATGAAGCCCGTGCAGTTCATCGTCTCGGCGTTCCAGAGCGGCGAGGAGTCCTGCAACTTCCTGATGTAAGCGAACACCCGCTTGGCGTCGGCCTCGTTCAGATAGACGCGGTAGCTCGCGGTCAGATATTCCGGATCGAGGTCGCCATAGCTCGCGCCGGTCTCCGATGGGACCGGGATGACGTGGCCGAGGGCGTAGGTGAGCGTGTCGCCCACGGGCGTCAGGCCTGCGACTTCGACGGCGCGCTCGCTGGTCTTGCCGTACCAGACGAAGGCATGTCCCCAGCTTGCCGCGGTCCTTGCCCTGAAGTCCACGTAGTACGGGCCTTTTGCCTGACCCGGCTTCGAGCGGGCAGGTGCGTCACGGGACGCAAGCGCATTCGCATCAGCGATGCGCTTGCGCGTCTCGTGGGCGGAAGCCGACTGGATCGCACAAACGAGCGAGAGGACTGCGCATCCCGCAAGGAGGCGCAATGCCGATCTCTGACGTGTGATTGCCACGCTTCGCCTTTCAGCCGTCGATAAAAGCAGATTTGGAGATGCGTGAGGCTTTAGTAGCGCGACACGATGGGGCCGGGCGCCTTGCCGATCGGAGCCTTTCCAATCGGTGATTTGCCGATCGGCATCTTGCCGATCGGAGCCGGCCCCTGAGGATAGACGGGAACGGGCTGCCGGTGCGGCAGATCCGCGGCGCTCGCGGCCGTCACCAGGGCAAGCGTTGCACCCATAGCAATCACGATTTTCTTCACTGGTAGTTCCCCTTTGAGATCAGACAAAGCACGACCGTAGCCTGCCGCGCTTCCCAAGCAAGTCGAAGATGGACGTCGGAATGCGTCCACAGTGCGGCGAACGCGCGGCGCGTTGGAGGTATATGTTTTGTGTGATGAAAATGACGCAGGGATCGCGGCAACTCGAAGCGATCGTCAGTCCGGGGCCGCGCTCTCCCGCATTCCGCTGCGCTCGATACGGGCTACGACGGTTCAGCTACAGCCGAAACTCGTTCGTGAGCTCGCCGATGCCGTCGATTGCGACGGTCACGATGTTGACGGGCTCCTTCATCACGCCGACGCCGACGGAGGTGCCCACGGCAATGAGGTCGCCCGGAAGCAGGGTCATGTCGTGCGAGATCTTGCTGACCAGCTCTTGCGCGCTGAAGATCATGTCGGAGATCGGATAGTTCTGCCGTTCGGCGCCGTTGAGGATGGTGCGCACGACGAGCTTCGCGGGATCGAGGCCGGTGACGATCACCGGGCCGAACGGGCCGTAGTCGTCGATGCCCTTGGCGCGGGCCCATTGCGCGAAAGTGGGATCGCGGGTGAGGATGTCGTTGGCGGTGATGTCGTTGACGCAGGTGTAGCCGAAGATGAAGGCGTCGGCCTCGGCTTTGGAAACGCGGCTGCAGGTCTTGCCGATGACGATGCCGAGCTCGCCTTCATAGGTGGTCTTGCCGTCATAGGAGGACGGGCGGCGGATCACGGCGCCGGGCGTCGTGATGCTGCTGGTTGCTTTCAACAGATACAGCGGCTCCGGCGGCTCGGGTTGATTGAGCTTTGCGGCGAGTGCGTGAAAGTTGTTCCAGAGCGCGACGATCTTGCTCGGCGCGCATGGCGCGAGCAGCTCCACTTCGTCGAGCGCCAGCACTTTGCCATTCGGCGCGTTGCGACCGAACATCTCGCCGTCATGAACGGCGATGCCGCTCGGCGTGAGCGTCCCGAATCCCGTCGCGCCATTATTGCGGAAGCGGAGCCATTTGCTCGGGCCGGCCGCGCTCATCACGCCACCGCCTTGGTTTCGGCCGGCACCCTGACGCCGTCATAGAGGCCGGCGATCCGGGCGCGCTGGCTGACCATGGCGAGCACGGAATCGAGCGCGGGCGTTGCGATGCCGGTCATGCGGCCCATTTCCTGGACCACAGTGACGAGCGGATCGATCTCCATCGGGCGGCCGCGCTCGAGATCCTGGAGCATCGAGGTCTTGTGCGCGCCGACCTTGCGGGCGCCCTCGATGCGGCGCTCGACGTCGACGCGGAACTTGACGCCAAAGGTCTCGGCGATCGCCTGCGTCTCCAGCATGACCGCGCGCGACAGCGCACGCGTCGC
This sequence comes from Bradyrhizobium sp. UFLA05-89, assembly GCF_059803475.1. Taxonomy (NCBI): domain Bacteria; kingdom Pseudomonadati; phylum Pseudomonadota; class Alphaproteobacteria; order Hyphomicrobiales; family Nitrobacteraceae; genus Bradyrhizobium; species Bradyrhizobium sp. UFLA05-89. Next base: position 85,171 of record NZ_JBANBA010000009.1, read on the forward strand.
AGGATCGGTGCAGATCACGTCGAGGGTTGCGTGGGTCAGCGCACTGATCGGGTTGAAGCAGACGTTGCCCCACAGTTTCAGCCAGATTTCGTCGCGGATGCGGTCGAGCACCGGCGCCTTCATGCCGGCGGCGACGAAGAGATCGGCCAAGCGCTGGACGTCGCCCGTGATCTCGCCCGAGGGTTCGCCGAGCGGAAAGTTGTTGCCGTAGACGTGACGGATCACGCCGGGCGCCTCGATCTCGGTGGCGGGATAGACGATGCAGCCGATGGCGCGCTCCGCGCCCAGCTCGCGCCACTGCCGGCCGCCGGCATCGATGCTCTCGAGCGTCGAGTTCTCGTAAGTTCCGCCATGCCTGTAGAAGTACCAATAGGGGATGCCGTTGACCGCGGTGACGATGCGGGTGCGCGGCCCGAGCAGCGGCTGCATCTTCTCGATCACGCCGGTGATCGAGTGCGCCTTCAGCGTGACGATGATGTAGTCCTGCACGCCGAGTTCGGCCGCGTTGTCAGTGCAGCGCGGATGCACCACGTGCTCCTCGCCGTCCATCAGCAGCGTGAGGCCACGCTCGCGCATGGCGGCGAGGTGAGGGCCGCGCGCAACGAGGCTGACGTCGGCACCAGCGCGCTTAAGCTGCACACCAAGATATCCGCCGATCGCGCCGGCGCCGTAGATGCAGATCTTCATAAAATCCTCGCGGGGAAGCTGAATCGGATTTTGGGCACGAAAGGTCCAGGCCGGCTCGGATGGTCCGAGCAGGGGTGGAAGTCACGGGTGGAAGTTGCTCGTCCGTCAGGCCGCGTGCGGCGTGCTGTCGGTGATTTGGTCGACGGCAGCGGCGATGTCGCGCATGCTGATGACGGAGATGAGGCTGTAGTCGTCGATGACGGGCAGGTGCCGAATGTGGTGCCGGTTCATCAGATGCCGTACGTGCTCGATCGTGTCGGAGGAGGTGCAGGAGACGAGCTGCTGCACCGAGACGAGCTGGGAGACCTTGACGTTGACGCCGTTCGCGCCGTGCTCGGCAACGGCACGCACCACGTCGCGCTCGGTGAACATGCCGACCGCGGTGTTGCCCTCGGAGCGGACGACGTCCTTGACCACCAGTGCGCTGATGTTGTTGGCCCGCATCAGCTTCGCGGCAATACCCACCGTTTCGTTCATACGCACGGTCACGACGCGCGATGTCTTCTTGCGCAGAATGTCTCCGACCAGCATTGCAACCTCCCTGGGTGAACGATCTGGAAATAGTCTGGTATACATTATGCCAATCGTCAAGCGCTGGATTTGGCACATACGAAAAATCTTGCGGCAGCCATGCTGACGTTTGTCCGGCGAGAGGAATTGACAAAAAGAAAGGGGCGCAATGCTGCGCCCCTTTCGATTGAATGTCGATGTGGTGGACGGCTATGCCGTCTTTGCGTTGCCCGTCGCCGCCTCGGTCATCTCGGCTTCCTTGCCGAGGATGAAGGAGCGCCGCAGCGGCTTGATCACGAACACGGCCATCAACGCCGCTGTCGCGTTCAGCGCAACTGCCACGACGAACACCGACTTCCAGCCATAGGTCGCCGAGATCACGCTTGCGAGCGGTACCAGCAGCGAGGCGGTGCCCTTCGCGGTGTAGAGCATGCCGTTGTTGGTGGTTGCGAACTTCGAACCAAAGGTGTCGCCGCAGGTTGCGGGGAACAGCGAGTAGATCTCACCGAACACGCCGAAGTACACCGCCGTCGCGAGCACGAACACGATCGGCACGTGGCCATAGGCCGACAGCGTCAGCAGCATCAGGGCGGCCGTGCCGAAGGCGATGAACATGGTGTGCTCACGGCCGATATTGTCGGAGACCCAGCCGAAGAACGGCCGGCCGAAACCGTCGAAGATGCGGTCGAGCGAGATCGCGAAGGTCAGCGCCGCCATCTGGAAGCCGGCGAGCGTGACCGGCGTGTTGGCGATGTTGAAGTCGTGTGCGATCGGCGCGATCTGGGCCGCAGTCATCAGGCCGCCGGAGGCAACCATCACGAACACCACGTACATCACCCAGAAAATCGGGCTGCGCAGCACCTGCGGCGGGGTGAAGTCGATCTTGGTCTGCGGCAGGTTGAGCTTCTTCTTCTTCGGCGGCACGAAGATCGACGGCGGCTGGATGAAGAAGGCGAGCAGGAAAACGATCAGCCCCTGGCCGATGCCGAAGGTGAAGAATGCGCTCTGGTAGCCGCTCGAGGCGATCATGCTGGCGATCGGCACGACGGTGATCGCGGCGCCTGCGCCGAAGCCTGCGGCGGTCGCGCCGGCAGCAAGACCGCGGCGGTCGGGGAACCATTTCAGCGCGTTGCCGACGCAGGTGCCGTACACCGCGCCCGCACCCATGCCGCCGACGACCGCAGCGGCATACAGGAAGGTGAGCGATTCAGCGTAGGAGTTGAGCACCCAGGACAGCGCGATCATCACGCCGCCGAACATGATCACGATGCGTGGGCCGTATTTGTCGACGAACCAGGCTTCGATCGGCACCAGCCAGGTTTCGGTCACCACGAAAATCGTGAAAGCGAGCTGGATCGCGGCGCGACCCCAGTGATGCTTGGCGTCGATCGGATCGACGAACAGCGTCCATCCATATTGCAGGTTGGCGATCATCGCCATGCAGACGATGCCCATCACGAGCTGGAGCCAACGGAAACCACTTCGAAGAGGCGCGGCCGTGACGGCGCCGTCCGTGCTGGAAATCATCAACAACCTCCCAAGGCGCCTGTCTGTTGTTATCCACGCCGGCAAGACGGCGGAGTGTCGCAAATCTTGTGGCGTATCGTCGCAAGCGCGGCGCGCACCTTGGTATACCATATCCCAGAATGCAAGCCCTATCTTGTCATGCGTCGCAGCAAAATGCATTGGCGCCTTCGGATTATGTGAAATCGGAACCGGTCTCCAAAAAACGAAAACGCCCGGCCCCAGGGGGCCGGGCGCAACACGCAGATGGAAGAGGTAAAGTCTTACGCAGTCGCCTGCGCGACCACAGTCTTGCGCCAGGGTTTCAGCACCAGGATCGCAAGCAGTGAGGCAAGGATGTTGGCGCCGGCCGCGATGATGAAGACGTTGTCCCAATGGCCCGAGGTCTGCTGCACGTAGTTCGCGAGCGGAACAAGAAGTGCGGCTGTGCCCTTCGCAGTGTAGAGCAGGCCCGCATTGGTGGTCGCGAACTTTGCGCCGAACGTGTCGGTGCAGGTCGAGGGGAACAGCGAGTAGATCTCACCCCAGGCGAAAAACACGAAGCCCGACAGCAGCACGAACCAGACGGGATCGTGGCCCCAGAGGTAGAGCATCCAGATGCCGATGCCCTCCATGCCGAAGGCGATGAACATCGTGTTCTCGCGGCCGATCATGTCGGAGATCCAGCCGAAGAACGGACGCGTCAGGCCATTGAGCACGCGGTCGATGGTCGCCGCGAAGGTCACCGCCGTCATGGTCATGCCGACGAGCGTGACCGGAATGGCGTCGACCTTCCAGTCGACCGCGATCGGCTTCAGGTTCGCCGTCACCATCAGGCCGCCGGCGCCGACGATCATGAACATGAAGTACATCAGCCAGAAGATCGGCTGTCGCAGCACTTCGGTCGGCTGATAGTTGCGGCGGCTCTGCACCAGCGCTGCATTCTGCACCACGTTTGGCACCTGGCCCGGCTTCGGCGCGAGCAGGAAGAAGGCGAGAATGCAGATGATGATGCCTTGGCCGAGGCCGAAATAGAGGAAGGTGGACTGGAATCCTGAGTCCTTGATCATCGCCTGGATCGGCGCGACCGTGAGCGCGGAGCCTGCGCCGAAGCCGGCCGCGGTGAGGCCGGCGGCAAGGCCGCGCTTGTCCGGAAACCATTTCAGCGCGTTGCCGACGCAGGTGCCGTAGACGGCGCCGGCGCCGATGCCCGCGACGATCATGCCGAGATAGTAACCGTTCAGCGTGGTGGCCTTGGCGTTGATCACCCAGCCGATCGCGCATAGCACGCCGCCGACGAGCACGACGATGCGCGGGCCGTATTTGTCGACGAACCATCCCTCGACCGGCACGAGCCAGGTCTCGAACAGCACGAACAACGTAAAGGCCCATTGGATCGAGGCGCGATCCCAGCCGAACGTTTTCTGGATGTCGGGGACGAAGAACGTCCATCCGTATTGGTAGTTCGCGATCATCACCATCGCGGCTACGCCGATCGCGAGTTGAGCCCAGCGAAAGGTGTCGCTGACGCGAGCGGCCGCTGGGGCCGTTGTTGCGTGCACCATGTCCGTCATGAATCCTCCAGAGGCGCTTCTCTTTGTTGCGAGCGCTGTAGAGGCATTCTTGTATTCATTATGCCAAGCTTCAAGCGCCCGACGGCTCGCCGTGCGCTTATGCCGCAACCGTCTTGAATCGAGGTCGCGCAACGAGCCGTGGGCACAAATAGAAATGGCCCCGCGGAGAGGGGCCATTCATCGAAAGTCGCAATTCGGGAGATTTAAACTCGGCGCGACAATACGACGCGCTGAAGGTCTTAAAGGCCAAAGCGCGGCTGGTCGCCATTGCGAATGGAGATCTCGGCGCTCGCCATCAACAGGCGGTCGATCGCGGCCACGAGGCGGCTGATCAGAGAGCTGGAGGGCTGGAGCGCAACGGCGGCGGACTTGGACATCGGAAGTTCCCTTTCTCAAGGCGGCCAGTGTGCCGTCTCATCTTCGAAGGGCAACTTATGTATGCCAGATGCCAGAAACAATCGATTTGTTTGCATAGCAGCATTTGTCATCCTGCATTGCAGCATAACTTTCCCTTAAAGCGGCCGTTTCGGGCATAAGGATGCGGAAATGGAGCAAAGCGGGGCGGTTTCCGTTGCTCTGATCATCTCGAGCCCGATCGGCACCACCATGTTGACGCGGTGGGCGCGAGGGTCTTTATTCGCCTAACGGGGATGTGCGATCTCCCCGTGAGGCGACATGCCCAAGAATCGCGTCCTGACTTCTCGAGGACGCCGCATGTCAGCTTACATCCCGACTTCACCTGACAAACGATCCCGACTTGCCGGCAGCTCGAGCGCGCCGGCACACGTTGAGGCGCGCTGTCTCCGCGGAGCCGCGCCTGTTGCCCTGGGGCAGGACACAACCAGGAGAACACTCATGCGCAAATCCATCATCTCTTGTGCGACCCTGCTGCTGGCGGTCGTGGGCAGCCTTTCACTTGCGTGGGCGCAGGACGTCGACTGGCAGAGGATCGATGACACGCTGGGCCGAAAGCCGACGGTTGCCGGCGACGTGCATCGTTACGGCTTTCCGCGCAGCGATCTTGCCGTGACGCTCGATGGCGTGACCATCAAGCCGGCGCTCGCGCTCGGCGGCTGGATCGCGTTCAAGCCCGCGCATGGCGGCGCGATGATCATGGGCGATCTGGTGCTGCTCGAATCCGAGATCAATCCGGTGATGGCGAAGATGATCGAAAGCGGGCTCGAGATATCAGCCGTGCATAATCATCTCCTGCGCGCGAGCCCGGCGACGTTCTACATACATGTCGCCGGGCATGGCGATCCCAGCAGACTCGCCGCGGCCATCCACGATGCGCTCGCCGAGAGCAAGACGCCGCTTACCATCGCCGCGCCGGCCGGCCCGCCGCCTGCGGTCGATCTCGATACGGCGCAGCTCGATCAGATCATCGGCGCCAAGGGACAGGCTAATGGCGGCGTCTACGCGTTCACCGTGCCGCGTCGCGATCCCATCAGCGAAGGCGGCATGCCGCTCAATCCGGTGGGACCGCTGGGGGTTGCGACCGGCATCAACTTCCAGCCGACCGGCGGCGGCAAGGCCGCCATCACCGGCGATTTCGTCCTGACGGGCGAGGAGGTGAACCCGGTGATTGCGGCGCTCAGGGCGAACGGCATCGAGGTGACGGCGCTGCACAGCCACATGCTGGACGAGCAGCCGCGGCTGTTCTTCATGCATTTCTGGGCCAACGACGATGCGATCAAGCTCGCCAAGGGCCTGCGCGCCGCGATCGACAAGACCGCAAGCACGAAGAGCTGACGTACGGCACAGACGGAATTCGACATGCAAAGCGCTCCGCCACACTAGCTCGACGACGTTGGGGACATGCAGGCCTCCCCGTCAGATGGACATCCATCCAAGAGCTCGCGACCTCGTTCGGGGGGAGTGACCCTGTGGATGGACTTGCCTTCGCGCTGTTTGCATTGGCCGCGCTCGGCGGCGGCTTCGTCAGTGGCTTCTCCGGCTTTGCCATGGGCCTCGTCGTATCCGGCATCTGGCTGCACATCATCACGCCGATGCAGACCGCCACGCTGATCGCCGGCTATGGCCTGCTCACGCAGGGCTACGGCATCTTCAAGCTGCGGCATGTGCTCGACCTCAGGAAGGCCTGGCCGCTAGCGCTGGGCACCGTCATCGGCATCCCGATCGGCGTCAGCATTCTCGCCTATCTCAATCCGACGCACCTGCGCTTCGGCGTCGGCATCTTGCTGATGCTCTATGCGATCTACGGGCTGACTCGACCCGTGTTCGCTCCGATGAAGATCGGCACCGGGGCCGACATCGCGATCGGAATCTCCAACGGCCTGCTCGGCGGCCTGACCGGGCTCGGCGGCATCATCTCGACGATCTCCTGTCAATGGCGCGGATGGCCCAAGGACGTGCAGCGCGCCGTGTTTCAGCCGGTCCTGTTCGTGGCCTTCGTCGTCATCTCGCTGTCCCAGGCCGCCGCTGGCACCATCACCAGGGATACGCTGGTGCTGTACGCGCTGGGCGTGCCGTTCATGGTCGCCGGTCTTTGGTCGGGTTTCAGGCTGTTTGGAAAGATCGACGACGAGACTTTTCGCAAGATGGTGCTGGTGCTGCTGCTGTTCGCGGGACTGTCGCTGATCGTCTCGGTGCTGCCGGTTGCCTTTCGCTGACTTCACGAGGTCATCATGTCACTCAGAACTCTTGGCGTCATCGCCATACCCGACGGATCGAACAGCGACTTCGACCATGCCGCCTTCGATCCCAGAACCCGCCGCGTCTTCATCGCCCACACCGCGCGCGACTGCATCGAGGTGATCGATCACGACACGCACAAGCACATCGCGACGCTTCCGGGCTTTCCGGGGGTGGCAGGTGCCGTAGCCGATGACGGCGAAATTCTCACCACCAATCGCGGGGCGGCCACGGTCTCCTGGCTGGACGCCGCGACTTACGACATCAAAGGTGTCCTCCCGTCGGGGCCACGTCCGAACGGTGCAGCGATCGTCAGGCGCAAGGGGATCGGCATCGCCGCCTGCATCGGCGATGCGCAGCAAGGGCCGACGTTGCAATGCATCGATCTGAAGGACGTCACGCAGCGCACGATCGATCTGCCGGGTCGGCCGCGCTGGTGCGTCACGAATGCCGCCGCCGAGCGGGTGTTTCTCTGCATCCGCGAGCCCTCGATGATTTTGTCGGCCCGGCTGCCCGATCTCGGCGACGTCGTGCATTGGCCATTGCCATCAGGCGGTGCGCATGGTCTCGACATCGATCATATCAGCCACCGGCTCTACGCCGCCTGCGATGACGGCGAGCTGGTGGAGGTCGACAGCACGTCCGGAAAGGTGACCAACGTCTGGCCGATCGCGGGCGCGCCCGACGTGACCTTCTTCAATCCGGCCACCGGTCGCGTCCATGTGGCGATCGGCGAGCCCGGTGTGATCGAGACGATCGATCCGAAGACGGGTGCGAGATCACGGACCACGACCGGGGAGGGGGCACACACAACCGCGTTGGTCGCGCCCGACCAGCTCTATGTGATTTCGCCTCGCCACGGCGGAGTTCTGGTTTTGGCTGACGGATGACGGCATTTCAGTGGTGGATCGGGGACTTGGCAGGGCAGTTCAAAGCCGCTAATGGTCTGCCCCCTTTTCCAAGCATCTGTCAGAGTGGTTTATGTCGAGCGCCTCGCCCGCCGTCTCGATCGGCATCGATTTTGGGACCAGCAATACGGTCGTCGCGCTCGCGACGGACGACCGTAGGGTCGAGGCCATCCGCTTCGATCATGGCGGACAACGCCACAGCGTCTTTGTGTCGGCCCTGTGCTTCTGGGAGGATCGGCCGGGAGCGGGAGCGCAGGCTGAAGGCGGCCCGTGGGCGATCGAACAGTTTCTCGAAGGACGCCACGTCTACCGCTTCCTGCAGTCGTTCAAGACCTTCGCGGCCAGCAGCAGCTTCAATTCCACCCAGGTGTTCCGGCAGCGCTACAAGTTCGAGGATATTTTGGCGGCGTTCCTGCGCACGCTGGCGCGCCATGGCGGAGACAGGTTCGGCTTCGAGGCGGCAAGCATCACGGTCGGACGGCCGGTGCGCTTTGCCGGTGGCAATCCCGACGAGGCGCTGGCGATGCAGCGCTATCGGGCCGCGTTCGAACGCCTGGGCGCCGGCCACGCGCGCTATGTCTACGAGCCGGTGGGAGCAGCGTTCTCCTTCGCCCGCCGGCTGGAGCGCGATGCCACCGTGCTGGTTGCGGATTTCGGCGGCGGCACCAGCGATTTCTCCGTGATGCGTTTTTCGCGAACAGGCGGGGCTTTGCGCTCCGAGCCGCTCGGCCATGCCGGCATCGGGATTGCGGGCGACACGTTCGATTACCGCATCGTCGATCACGTCGTCTCGCCGCGGCTGGGCAAAGGCACCAGCTTCCGATCATTCGACAAGGTGCTGCCGATCCCCAACAGCCACTACACCAACCTCGCGCGCTGGCATCAGCTCGCGATGATGAAGAGCAACGGCGATCTGCGCGAGCTCCGGGAGCTTTCGCGCACCGCGCTGAAGCCGGCTCTGCTTCAGGATTTCATCACCATCGTCGATCTCGACCTGGGCTTTTCGCTGTACCGCGCGGTATCCGATGCCAAGGTCGCGTTGTCGACCCAGGATCAGGTGGACTTCCGCTTCAATCGCGGCGGGGTCGACATTGGCTCGACCATCACCCGGAAAAATTTCGAAGCCTGGATTGCCGACGATATCGCGAGGTTAGGGGCGACCATCGACAAGGTGCTGGGCGAGGCCGGCATCACCGCGCGCGAAGTAGAAAAGGTGTTCTTGACCGGCGGGACCTCCTTCGTGCCCGCGGTGCGGCGGCTATTCGCCGAGCGGTTCGGCAACGAACGGCTGATGTCGGGCGACCAGTTCGAGTCGATCGCTTACGGCCTCGCCCTGATCGGACACAGCCCCGATCCGGACCGCTGGGCCGCTAGCGGCGGGCTCACGTCGAGAGCGAGCGCGTAGAGCGCGATCGGATTAGGCTTGATTGTTGCCACGAAGGAAGTGTGCCCCTGCCACGTCCTGGCGCAGAATATTTCCGATCGGTCCGGGCGAGAAAGCGGCCCGGAGGGTCGGGGAGACTTCCGGGCCGAGCGTTTCCTCCACTAAAGACCCCCTCGTGCGGCGAGGAGGCTACGCTTCCATGGAAACACCAAGATGTAGCAACCGCAGATCACGCGCCGCTGCAAATATCTTTTCGGTAAGGCAGATTAACTCGCCGCAAGCTTGATCCGTTTTAGTGCACGACCAATACCGGCACGCTTCCGTCGGCCAGGACCTCCGATGTTTGACTTCCCAGGAATAGCTTCCTGAGGCCGCGACGCCCATGAGAGCCCATGACGATCAAGTCGCAGCCCCCCGACTTTGCTGTTTCTATGATCGTAGTGGCTGGGTGCGCATTCGGAACATGCAAGAGCTCTGCAGATATTCCGACCTGCTCCGCCATAGCTCGAGCTTCGCCGAGCAACTTGTCCGCGCGTTCCTTGCAGGCTGCGTCGAAGTGATCAAACTCTTCCTGCGAGGGAATCCAACCCCCGGCGTGTCCGCCCCCATAGTCGACTGGCAGCGGTTCCGTTACGGTGATCACCGTCACTTTGGCGTTCAAGGCCTTTGCCAGGGCAATTCCATGCTCAAGGCCTTTTCTCGCGACATCCGATCCATCCGTGCTCAAGAGAATATTGGCGTACATTGGGGGCTCCCTTGCTCGTCGAACATTTTGAGTGGCGCTTACTTGTATAGCCCGATCGTCGCCGTCCGCGTCTCGCTACGTTAGTGAGCGACCCCCATCAGGGCGGCGATCCGCAGTGAGTAATGGATCACGATCAGCGCGCCGATGATGAACGCCGCGACGCCGATCACACCCCACCATTTGATCCTTCTGGTCATCGGGCCCTCCATTCTGCCGATGCTACTGCGCGTCGTGGCCGCTTTGCCCGGTCATGGACCCGGCACGCAATGCGAACACTTTGGAAATGACATTGGGGCCAATGCCGCGCGGTGATCATGGGAAGCTCGAGGCGCCGCTGCTGATCATCGAAGGAGATTCCGGAGTGTTGTGTACTTACCAGAAAAGAGCGCTCCTCGCTATGGATCGAGTGCTGCTCCCGCGCGAGTGAAACGCCGGTCGCGATGATCTCGGCATTGGACGAGCCGGGCGAACCCACGGCGATGCGTCTGTCACACAAAAAGGGCCGCCTCAACAGGCGGCCCTTTCGTCTGACGTCAAAGCGGTTCAGCTCACTCCGCGGCCTACTGATTGATCTCAGGCTCGACGAGCCTTGCCAGGTTCCGCAGCGACTCCTGCCAGCCGAGATAGCAGGCCTCAGGCGGAATGGCGTCCGGTATGCCTGCCTGCGTGATATCCAGCTCGGTGCCGACCGATACTTTCTTCAGGATCACGGTCACCTGGATTTCGCCCGGCAAATTGGGATCGTCGAATTTGTCGGTGTAGCGCAGCCGCTCGCCCGGAACGAGCTCGACATATTCGCCACCAAAGGCGTGGCCGTTGCCGGTCGTGAAGTTCCGAAAGGACATTCTGAATGTGCCGCCGACCTTCGGCTCCAGGTGATGCACGGTGCAGGTAAAGCCGTTGGGCGGAAGCCATTTCGCCAGTGCGTCCGCCTCGAGGAAGGCGCGATAGATCTTCTCGGGGCTGGTCGCCAGGACGCGGTGCAGGCGTACAGTGCTAGGCATGCTCGTTAATCCTCCTTGAAGTGATGGGTCCGACGCGGACGTCCGTTGCCCATTCATAACCCGAGGACGAACGGGAGGTAGCCGGCCCGACGCGACATCTCAGATTTTTTGCTGGCTTTGTTGGGAGCCCGGCGGCGGATCGTCTGGCCGGCACTGCTAAACTGCCGCACATCCAGTGGCGTCATCGTGAACGCCGGCCTGCAGTGGCCGAACGGTTGCTCCGGCGCCTGGAGGAATTCTTCTGACCTTGCGCGCTCAAGGCAGTTGGGACGGCCGCCTCCGACGGACAATTGTCTTTAGGGACAATTGCATGCTTCATTTCCGTCGCATTTTATTGGGGGGCGTATCGGCAACCCGATACGCGTCGCACCAATGGTCCCGTAGCGGCCGCCCGTTGCGGGACCGTTGGTGCGGATCGGGACGGCTTGCCGATCCGACCATCACGGACGAACAGCGGCGGATGCCCACTCGGATTTCTGGCGTTGGAGCAGCCGAAAGACGTACCCAAAACGGAAAGCGCTCTCACGGAAAGCGCGGCGATGATCGAGGCGTAACATTTTAAGCACCGGCGGCAAATTCATCTCTCGCCATAACATCTCCAATGAAGTCGGCTCGGCCCTGGTTGAAGCTACGGGGTTGGCGCTCATGACGTTGAGCTTTGGCAGGGTAAGCAAGAAATCGCGGTCCTTTCTCGGACAGTGAGCAGATGCAGCAGTGAAGCAGAAGGAAGTGATAGTATGGCGACGGGTACGGTGAAGTGGTTTAATGGTCAAAAAGGGTTTGGATTCATCGCTCCGGACGATGGCGGCAACGATATCTTCGTTCACATCAGCGCGGTCCAACGCGCGGGTCTTTCTGGCTTGGCAGAAGGCCAAAAGATCTCTTACGAAGTCAAAGTCGACCCCAAGCGTGGCAAAAGCAGCGCGGAAAACCTGAGGGTCTGACACGCCCACTGACGACTGATCTCCGGCAGAAATAGCCAAGGCGACCAGGCTGCGGCTTCCCCCAAAGCGTGATGGGATTAGGATGAATCGTCATCGCGCTTTAGGTTGCTGTTTGGGCATGATCTCCGCGCAAACGCGTTCCGCGTTTGTCGCGAGGGAAAACCGCCTCACACCTTGCGCTAACGCGGCCTTTCGGGTCCGGATCACGCTGCCGAAGACGCAGCGAACAAGATGGGAGCCCGGGAGTGGGGAGGGGCATTCACGGTGCCGGCCTCATCCCCGACCGTTATCCTCGTCCACCACCAGCCGGCGCCGCGTCGGGAATAGCGTCAGGTCGTAATGTTCGGAGACGAGGCCCCAGAGGCCGCGCGGCGCGAACAGCATGACGAGGATGCCAAGCGTGCCCAGCAGGATGAGATACCAGGCGCCGAAATCGGCGAGATAGCGCTGCATCAGATAGAAGATGATCGCGCCGATGACAGGGCCTTCCATCGTGCCGATGCCGCCGATGACGACGATGAAGACGACGTAGGCGGTCCAGTCGAGCACCGAGAAGGCGGCGTCCGGCGAGATGCGCGCCTTCTGAAGGTAGATCAGCGCGCCGACCATGCCGGTCATCGCGGCGGTCGCGACATAGACGGTGAGCTTGATGCGCTCGATGTCGACGCCGAGGCTCGCAGCCGCGGCCTCGCGGTCGTGGATCGCGCCCAAGGCAAGGCCGCGGCGTGAGCGCAGCACGAGATAGACGAAGGCGAGCGTGCCGGCCATCAAGGCCAGCGCAAGCCAGTAGGAGGCGATGTCGCGCGCCGCCGGCGTGCGCACATCGAGCAGCGCCTTGATCCACTCGATGCCGGGCACGGAGGAGGTGACGGATGGGGAGAGCGAGGTTCCCGTGCCGCCGCCGACCGCCTTCACCTGCGCGAAAGCCAGACGGTAGACTTCGGCCACGACCCAGGTGCCGATCGCGAAATAGGCGCCGCGCAGGCGGAAGACGATCAGCGCGGTCGGCAAAGCCAGTGTCGCCGACACGATGCCCGCAACGGGGATTGCGAGTAACGGATTGACGCCGCCGATGAGCGTCAGCGTGAAGAGCACATAACCACCCAGTCCGACGAAAGCCTGCTGGCCGACCGAGATCAGGCCGGCGTAGCCCGCAAGCAGGTTCCAGCATTGCGCCAGGGCCAGCATGTAGAACAGGAAGATCAGATCCTGGATGAGATTGCGGCCGGCGAAGACCGGGAGCATTACCAGCATGAGCAGGACGATACAGGCGACAATTGCCGAGGAGCGCGAAAGTCGATCGGCGGTCTCGATGTGAAACACCCGCGTCGGCCTCGCTGCGCCCGTATCCATCATCGCGGCTCCTCAATCGACCGCGCGCGGAAACAGGCCGCGCGGCCTGATCGCCAGCACCACGAGGAAGGCGAGATGGCCGGACAGGATCTGCCATTCCGGGTCGATTCGCGCGCCGATGGTCTGGGCGAGGCCGAGCACGATGCCGCCCGCCAGCGTGCCCCAGAAGCTGCCGAGCCCGCCGATGATCACGGCCTCGAAGGCATAGAGCAGTCGCGCCGGACCGATGGTGGGATCGAAATTGGCCCGCAGGCCCAAATAGAGCGCCGCGATCGCGATTACGACGAAGGCAAGGCCCATCGCAATCGCAAAGGTGCGGTTGACGTCGATCCCCATGAGCTGCGCGACGTCGAGATCGTCAGAAGTAGCGCGGAACACTCGGCCGATCGCGGTGCGATAGAAGATGATGTTGAGGAGCACGATCACCGCGATGGCAGACGCGAGCGTCAGCAGCGGCACAACGCCCACCGCGATATCGCCACCGAGCGACACCGAGGCCGTCTCGATCGCGCCGGAGCGCAGGCGACGGCTGTCGGCGGAGAATGTCTGCAACAGCCCGTTCTGGATGATGATCGAGAGGCCGAAGGTAACGAGCAGCGGTGGCAGGAGGTCGCGTCCGAGCGTACGGTTCAACAATACGTGCTGAAGCGCAAAGCCGAGCACAAACAGGATCGGAGCTGCGACAGCGACCGCAACGAAGGGATCGAGCCCAAGCTTCTCCGTCACCACGAAAATGGCAAAGGCTGCGAGCACGATGAAGTCGCCATGGGCGAGATTGACGAGCCGCATCACGCCGAACATCAGCGAGAGCCCGGTGGCGAACAGGGCATAGAGGCCGCCGAGCAGGATGCCCTGGATGATCGCGTCGAGAAAGCCGGTCATCGCATTCAACCAAAATAAGCGCGGTGGATCTGGTCGCGCGAGAGCGCGCCGGGACGGCCCTCCAGGGAGACGCGACCTTCCTGGAAGCAGTAGACGCGATCGGCGGCCTTCATCGCCTGCACGATGTCCTGTTCGACCAGCACGACGCTGGTGCCTTCGGCCTTGATCCGCGGCAGGGCCGCGTAGATGTCGGCAATGACGATCGGCGCAAGCCCGAGGCTGATCTCGTCGCACAAGAGCACGCGGGGATTGGACATCAGGGCGCGGCCGATCGCGGCCATCTGCTGCTGGCCGCCCGACAGGATGGGCGCGGGCGACGTCCGCCGCTCCTTCAGCATAGGGAAGAGGGCGTAGACGCGATCGAGCGTCCAGGGGCCAGCGAGCTTGCGGCCGTAGCCGCCGATCAGGAGATTCTCCTCCACGGTGAGCGAGGGAAATAGCCGTCGTCCTTCCGGCACCAGCGCGACGCCAAGCTTGACGATGTCGGCAGCACGCTTTGCGCCGATCCGCAGGCCGTCGAGCAACACGCTGTCGGCCGCACCGGGAATCAGGCCCGCGATTGCTTTCAGGAAGGTCGACTTGCCTGCGCCGTTTGCGCCGATGATCGCGATGGTCTCGCTCGCCTCGAGGCTTGTATCGACGCCATACAGCGCCTGGAAGTCGCCATAGAAGGCCGTGAGCTTCTGTGTCCTGAGCAGCGGCATGCCTCACGCCTCGATGCCGATATAGATCTGATGCACGTCGGGCCGTTGCATCACCTCCTTCGGCGCGCCTTCCGCGATCTTGCGTCCGAAATTGAGCACGACCAGTCGGTCGATCACGGCAAACAAAGCATGGACGACGTGCTCGATCCACAGGATCGCGACGCCGGTCTTGCGGATTTCACCGATGGTCGCGACGAGCTCGGCGCATTCGCCCTCGGTCAAGCCGCCGGCAATCTCGTCGAGCAGCAGAAGCTTTGGCGCCGTCGCAAGCGCGCGAGCCATTTCCAGACGCTTGCGCTCGAGCAATGTGAGAGAACCCGCGAGCGTGTTGGCACGCTTGAGCAGCCCAAGCTGGTCGAGAATCTCGCCGCAGGATTGCGCGACCTCACGTTCGGTCTTGCGCTGGCCATGGACCGCGCCGACGAGCAGGTTTTCGAATACCGTGAGATTTTCGAACGGCTGCGGGATCTGGTGGGTGCGGCCGATGCCGGCGTGGCAACGGCCCTGCGGCGGCAACCCGGCGAGGTCGCTGCCGTCGAAGCGGATGTGGCCTGCGCTCGGCGACAGGCCGCCGGCGATCAGGTTGAACAATGTGGTCTTGCCCGCGCCGTTCGGACCGATGATGCCGACGGCCTCGGAAGGCGCGATCGTCAGGTCGAGATCGTCGGCGACGACGATCGACCCGAAGCTCTTCTTAAGGCCGGCGACTTCCAGCAGCATGGTTTTTCAACGCGCCGCCCGATCAGGCAATCGGCTCCATCTTGCCGCCGACCGGAATGGCCGGCGCCGTCCGGTTGTCGGTGACGACGATGTCGTATTTGCCGTCCTTGAACCGCCACTGTCCGCCGACGAGCGGCGTCTTGGCGACGTTCTTGGCGGCAAACGGCGGCAGGTTCGCAGATCCCCACTGCACCTTGCCGACGACGGTGTCGAGATCGGTCGCGGCGATCGTCGTGGCGATCGCCTTGCCGTCGCGATCGGGCGCGCGCTTCAAGACATCGACCGCGACCTCGAACAGCGCGTGGACGAAGCCGATCGGCTGCGTCCATTGCCTCTTGGTCGCGCCCTCATAGGCCGTGGCGAGATCCTTCGCGCTCATGCCCGTGAGCGAAGATTTGAACGGATGGTTTGGCGTCCACCACACCTCCGAGGACAAGTTGTGACCGTCCTTGCCGAGCGCCTCGACCGCGACGGGGAACAGGATCGCCTTGCCGACCGAGGCGACCTTGGGCTTGAAACCTTGCTGGAGCGCTTGTTTCCAGAAGGTGGTGAAGTCCGGCGGCAGCACCACGCCGGTGATGATCTCGCAATTCGCCGCTTTGAACGCGCCGATCTGTGCCGAGAAATTGTCGGTGAGATTCTGGTAGCGGCCCGGATCGGTGAGCTTGTAGCCGTCCTTCTCGAGCACTGGCGGGAAGCCGACGACCTTGTCGCCCCATGCGTTGCCGTCGCCGTCATTGGGAAAGAGACCGCCGACCGATTTGTTGGTCGCGACCTGGCTCCACATGTTGGTGAAGACGGCGATGACGTCTTCGAGCCCCCAGAAGAAATGATAGGTGTAGTTGAAGCCCTTCCACGCCGGCGGTCCGCCGCCGGGATTGGCCTGGCGGCCAATGAACCAGGGCTGCCACGGCGCAACCGTGGAGATGCACGGCACCTCCTCGATCTCGCATTGGGTCGAGACCGGATTGGTGGTCTCCGGTGTCGATGCCACCAGCATCAGATCGATCTTGTCCTGGACGATGAGATCCTTGGCGACCTCGGCGGCGCGGTTCGGATTGGACTGGCTGTCCTTGACCACCACTTCGACCGGCACGGTGGCATTGCCGACCTTGATGCCCGCCTTGGTCGCCTCCTTGAAATTGGCGAGGATGAAATTGTCGGCCTCGGCAAAGGCGGCGAGGGGGCCTGTGAGCGGGGAGACATAGCCGAGCTTGATCGCGCGCGTTTGCGCGATCGCCGGCGACTTCAATCCGACCGAGAGGGCCGCGCCCGTTGCAGCGGAGTATTTCAGGAGCGTGCGGCGATCGACGGAATGACGATGAGTCGAGCTGATCTTGCGGCAGGTCATCTGCGCGTCCTCCCCTCTGGATGCGCCGGATTCTCATCGTGGATCGATTGACACACGGGCCGGCGTTCGATATTCGAACAGTAGTTCGTAATTCGACCAGTTTCCGCCAGCGCCCAGATGGAGTCAACAGGCCGCGTCATGACGCAAGCATCCGAGCGCCACAAGGCCGACCCCGGGCATCGCAAGGGCGAGCCCGACGACAAGGAGTTTATGACGACACTCGCCAAGGGCCTGGCGGTGCTCGGCGCGTTCGGTCGTCAGCGGCCGACCATGACGCTGTCGGAAGCAGCCGTGGTTGCCGATCTCTCGCGTGCCACCGCGCGGCGGGTGCTGCGTACGCTCACCCAGCTTGGTTATGTCGTGCAGGACGGCCGGACCTTCGCGCTGTCGCCGCAGATCCTGGATCTCGGCTTCGCTTACCTGTCGACGCAGAGCTGGATCGATCGCGCCCTGCCCCTGATGCGCGAGCTCAGCGAGCGTCTCGCCGAATCCTGCTCGGCCGCTATCTTGCAAGGCAACGACATCGTCTATGTCGCCCGCGTGCCCGCAAGGCGCATCATGTCGGCTGCGTTGTCGGTCGGGAGCCGGCTGCCGGCGCTGCACACGGCGCTCGGCCGCGTGCTGTTCGGCTATCTCGACGAGGCCGAGATCTGGCGGCGGCTGAAGTCGCAGCGGATCGAGGCCTACACGCCGCAGACCATCACCGATCTTCAGGCGCTGTTCGACCGCATTCGCGCCGACCGCGCCCAAAAATTCTCCATCGTCGACGAGGAGCTAGAGCGCGGCCTGCGTGCGATCGCCGTGCCGGTGTTCGATCGCGCCGGCCAGGTCGTCGGCGCCATCAACCTGTCGACGCATTCGACGCGAACGACGCGCAATGAAATGCGCGAGCATTTCCTGCCCGAGCTCAATCGCATCAGCGAGCAGGTCTCCTCAATGACCGTCTGAGGGACGTGTCCGGCTCTTGCCATCGAGGCGGGCCGGCCGTATCGTCGCGATAAGTTCGAAATACGGACACTAGTTCGATTATCGAACGATTCCTAAAGGGGAGATCGCGCGATGGCAGGCAAGGCGCAGGCAGCGGTGGCAATTCCGCCGGAGCACACCGGCAACGTCAAAGTCACGCGTCCGCAAACAGGCGCGGAATATCTAGACTCGCTGCGCGACGATCGCACCGTCTACATCTATGGCGAGCGGGTGAAGGACGTCACCAGGCACCCGGCCTTCCGCAACACCGCACGCATGGTCGCGCGTCTCTACGACGCGCTCCACGACGACAAGCGCAAGGACAGGCTCCTGCTGCCGACCGAGACCGGCAATGGCGGCGTGACGCACGCGTTCTTCAAGGCGCCGAAGACGATGGACGATCTTCTCGCCGGCCGTAACGCGATCGCCGAATGGGCGAAGATCACCTATGGCTGGATGGGCCGGGCGCCGGACTACAAGGCCGCGTTTCTCGCGACGCTGGGTGCCAACGCGGATTTCTACGAGCCGTACCAGGACAATGCCAAGCGCTGGTACAAGTTCAGCCAGGAGCGCGTGCCCTTCATCAACCACGCCATCATCCATCCGCCGGTCGACCGCGACCGTCCGCCGAACGAAGTCGCCGACGTCTGCTGCCATGTCGAGAAGGAGACCGATGCCGGCATCATCGTCTCCGGCGCCAAGGTGGTCGCGACCGGATCCGTGCTGACGAACTATACCTTCGTCGCGCATCACGGGCTCATTCCGCTGCAAGACAAGAAGTTCGCCGTCGTGTTCATGGTGCCGACCAACGCGCCCGGCGTGAAGTTCATCTGCCGCACCTCCTACGAGATGAGTGCGAGCGTGATGGGCAGCCCGTTCGACTATCCGATCTCGAGCCGGCTCGACGAGAACGACGCCGTGTTCATCATGGACAAGGTGCTGGTGCCCTGGGAGAACGTCTTCGTCTACGGCGACATCGACAAGGCGAACAATTTCTTCCCGCGCACCGGATTCCTGCCGCGCTTCGTCGTGCATGGCTGCACGCGGCTTGCGGTCAAGCTCGACTTCATCAGCGGACTGTTGTTGAAGGCGACGGAGGCCGCCGGCACCAAGGACTATCGCGGCGTGCAGGCCAATGTCGGCGAAGTCATCGCCTGGCGCAATCTGTTCTGGAGCCTGTCGGATGCAATGGTGCGCGATCCAAAACCATGGATCGGCGATTACGTGCTGCCCAACATGGACCCCGGCAACGCCTATCAGATCATCGCCACCATGGCCTACACCAAGGTGAAATATTTGATCGAGCAGACGGTCGCCTCGGGCCTGATCTATCTCAACAGCCACGCCAGCGATTTCAAGAACGACGAGATCCGCCCCTATCTCGATCGCTATTTGCGCGGCTCCAACGGTTACAAGGCGGAGGAGCGCGTCAAGCTGCTCAAGCTGTTGTGGGATTGCCTCGGCAGCGAGTTCGGCGGACGCCACGAGCTCTACGAGATCAACTACGGCGGCTCGACCGAGGAGATCCGTCGCTACTGCCTGTTCGGCGCGCAGGCCTCGGGCAATGCCGACCGCTTCAAGGGCTTTGCCGAGGACTGCATGGCCGAGTACGACCTCGACGGCTGGAAGGTCCCGGACCTCACAGATCCCGGCGAGCTCAGCTACCACATGCTGCGAAAGTGAGATCGATGCTGAGCAGAACCGCCATCGATTCCAAACGTTTCCGGTCGGTGATGGGAACGTTTCCGACCGGCGTCGCCGTCATCGCGACCGAATGGAACGGCGAGCTGTTCGGCGCGACGATCAACTCGCTGACGTCGGTGTCGCTCGATCCCTGCATGCTGTTGTTCTGCACCAATGAGGGCAGCGCGACCGGAGCGGCGATCCGGCAGCGCGGCCTGTTTTCGGTGAATATTCTGGGCCAGCATCAATCCGACCTGTCCCGCCGCTTCACAGGGCAATCGAAGAACAGGTTCGAGGATCTGGCAGTGGCATTCAGCGCCGACGGACTGCCGCTGCTGCAGGGCGCCGCAGCCCGGCTCTGCTGCCGCGTGGCCACCACCCACAAGGCCGGCGACCACGACATCATCCTCGGTGAGGTGCTGTCGGGCGACGAATCTGCGTGTAGCCCCCTCGTGTTTCACAAGGGCAACTACGGGAGCTTTCAGCGGTCTTGAACGTCACCGCTGCGGAGTGGAAGCCGTCGGCTTCTGGTGGTCGAGCGGGAAGCCTCACTGGGCCTTGGCTACGCTCCGATCGGATTGAAAACGGCGCTTGTGCGTTGGCGCTCGATCCGTACGCCGCGCTCGGCGAGGTCGCGCAACTGCAAGAACATCATTGCAGTCATCAAGGCGTCGTCGAAAGCATCGTGCTGTGCAAGAGGAGGAATACGGAGGTCGCGGAGGATCGCGGCGAACGAGAGATCGATCGACGTGTTGGGCGGCGCATCACCGTATTTGCGATCGTAGTAGAGCCGTGAAACTTCAATCCGCTCGTTCGGCAGCTCGATCCCGACCAACGGAAGGATGTACTTGTCCAGCATGGCGATGTCGAAGTCGACGTAGTAGCCGATGAGGGGGCGCGCCCCGATGAACCGGAGAAGGCTCGGCAGCACCTTCCAGACGATCGGCGCGGCCGCGACATCGGAGTGACGCAAGCGGTGGATCTTGATTGCTTCCGCTCCCATCTCCCTGTCGGGGTGGACGACGGCTTCGAAATGCTCGCTGGTCAGAATCCGATTGCCGCGAATCCTGATGGCCGCAATGGTGACGATGTCGTCCGTCCGCACGTTGAGACCCGTGGTCTCGCAATCTAAGACGACAAAGTCGTCGTCCGGAGCTCGATCGAACATGAATCGATACGACTGATCGCTCAGGGTCGCCTGGTGAAGCAACCGTTTGATCGCGCGTGGCAACATCTTTAGAACATACCGAGCTTGAAACGATGACGAACAATTTCTCGAAACTGCTTCACGACCTGAAGCGTGTCCCGCAGCAGATCACGTTCCATGCTGGACAAATGCGCAGGTCTCACCAGAGTACCCGACGTCCCGGCGGATGCGGCCAGCTGCCCGTCGAGCCGGAGCATCAGCAAGAATCGGAAGGCCTGTTTCAGGTCGCGTCCAAAATCTGCTCGCAACACTCCCAAGTCACACAGCCGGGAGATTCGCTTGTCGGTGGAAGTCTCGCGCAAGCCCTGTTCGAGCGCCAGGCTGCGAACGCCGTGCACGATGGGAAAGATTCCGCCTTTCTTCAGGTCAAGCGCGTCTCCGCTACCCTCGGATGTGATCAGGTTGTTGAAAAGACCGATTGGCGTTTCGAAGGCGTCAACTGCGCGCGCAAAGTGGGCCAGGAACGCCTGTTCACCCCGGATCAGCTCGATCAGCGTCGACTTGGCGCTATCCAGCAGTGACGCGTTGCCGGCGATCGCCTGGGCATCATACACGATGGCTACATTCATGTGCGCGGCCTCGTCGGGGAGGGCGACCCAGCGACGGAAATCCGTCAGGTAGTCGGTGAGCGGCTTCGACCATGCCGGATTGCTCACCATGATGTTGCCGGGGCAAGGCGGAAACCCGAAACCTCCTAGCGCGCCGGAGAATTCGTTGCGGAAATGCTCCAGGGGTTTGCTCTCGACTGGACCATCGAGGATGAGACCGTTGTCCTGGTCAGTGCGCATGGTCTGCTCGCCGCGCCCCTCGCTACCCATCACGATCAGGCAACCGCTGGTCCGCAGCTCTGCCGGCGCGACCATTTCGAACAGTCTGGACAGCAGGCGCCGGTTGAGGTCCGAGACGATCTCCGCGATGACCTCGACCTTGACGCCTTGCCGCCGCAGCACCCGCGTTTGTGCTTCGATCTCGCCTGCAGCAACCGCGAGATCCTGCAGGCTGGAGCCTCGATCGATGCGACCGGCGACGACCTGAGCACTGCCTGCCAGGAAACCCAGGAGATCGATTTCCTCGAGAATACCGACGAACCGTTCGCCGTCGTGCACGGCGAGCCGCCGCTTGTTGTGCTTCGTCATGAGCAGGAGAGCCGAGGAGACGAAATCGTCGGGGCGGATCGACACGATGTCGAAGTTCGCGAGCTCGCCCACCGGTGTCTGGATAGGCAGACGCCGCAACACCACCGCTTTGGACAGGTTCATGCCCGTGATAATGCCGATCCGCTCGCCATTGCGTACGAACAGAGCGTTGCTGTTGATCTCGCGCATCAGGTGACCAGCGGCTTCAATCGTGTCGGTCGCAGCCACGAATGATGGAGGATGCAGGAATAGCTCGCCAACCCTGGCATGCATCAGCGAGCCGTAACGCCTGGCCTCTTCGTCGTTGGCAAGCTCATCCAGCTTTTGCGAGATTTCGCGGTAGAAGAATGCCGCAAATCGCGGATTGGCCTTGATCAGGTTGAGGGCGACCTTCCTGGGGATCACATAGCAAAGCGTTTCATCGCGGGCGAGAAACTTGTGACCGTTCTGGTCGTGAACGAGTGCGCGGCTATCGAATGTGTCCTTTGGACCAAGCAGCGCGAGCAGATCGGCTTCACTCCGCTCCTCGACCGTGCCCTTGATGACGACATAGATGGCATCCGCCGGAGCGTCCCCGGCGATGATTGCTTCGCCCGGACGGAAGTACGCTATGTCGAGCGCCCCTCGTAACGTCTCGGCCTCGTTCGGCGTCAGACGATCGAACGGTGGATTGTTGATGTCGAATGCCTTGGGCATTTCGGCCTCTCGAAGCCACGGACGATCCCGGCGCTGGCGACTGACCCTCGAAGCGCGGCACCGGCCGGTGCAGTGACCCGGCCGATGCCGAAGAGCCCGCCCTGTGGCCTCGTTCAGTGCGTCGTGGCAGCGGCAGCTCCGATGCCAGTCTGGGACCGAACATATTGTGCATCAAAGCCGTCACGGTCGATAGCGGCACGCTTGCTGCGGTCCAGAGTGGAGAAAAGCCAGATGCCTGCAAATGCGATGGCCATCGAGAACAGAGCCGGATTGTCCAGTTTGATCGGCGCAGATCCCTTGGCGAAGCCCAGCGTCACCTCCCAGACGGCCGGCGACAGAACGACGCCGACGACCGCGCTGATGAGACCGAGGAAACCGCCGATCAGCGCGCCCCGCGTCGTCAGGCCTCTCCAGAAGATCGACATCACGAGCACGGGAAAGTTGCAGGAGGCCGCGATGGCGAAGGCAAGGCCCACCATGAAGGCGACGTTCTGGTTCTCGAACACGATGCCGAGGAAGATCGCGAGCACGCCGAGGACCAATGTCGCGATCTTCGAGACGCGGATCTCGTCCTGCTCGTTGGCATTTCCGCCCTTGATGACCATGCTGTAGAGATCGTGGCTGATGGATGACGCCCCGGCCAGGGCTAACCCCGACACCACCGCCAGGATCGTGGCAAAGGCGACGGCCGAAATGAACCCAAGGAACAGGTTGCCGCCGACGGCGTTCGCAAGATGGATCGCGGCCATGTTGGAGCCGCCCTTGATCGCCGCGATTCCGCTCTTGGTCCGTTCAAGAATGGCCCCGTCCAGGAACATCGCATCGGTCGAAACCAGCGTGATCGCGCCAAAGCCGATGATGAAGGTCAGGATGTAGAAGTAGCCGATAAAGCCCGTCGCATAGAACACCGATTTGCGCGCGGCCTGGGCATCCTTCACCGTGAAGAAGCGCATCAGGATATGCGGCAGACCCGCCGTTCCGAACATCAGCGCAAGGCCGAGCGAGATTGCCGACAGCGGGTTGGAAATCAGGCTGCCGGGCTCCATGATCGCGAGCTTCTTGGGATGCACCTCGGTTGCCTTGGCGAACAGAGCTTCCGGACTGAACCCGAACTTGTAGAGGACGGCTCCGGCCATGAAGGTTGCGCCCGAGAGCAGCAGCACCGCCTTGATGATCTGCACCCAGGTCGTTGCCTTCATTCCACCAAAGGTCACGTAGATCATCATCAAGCCGCCGACCAGGACGACCGCGATCCAGTAGTCGAGACCGAACAGCAGCTGGATCAGCTTGCCTGCCCCGACCATCTGCGCGATCAGGTAGAACGCAACGGTCACCAGCGAGCCGCAGGCCGCCAGGATCCGGATGTCGGTCTGCCCGAGCCGAAACGACGTGACGTCGGCAAAAGTGAACTTGCCGAGATTGCGCAGCTGCTCGGCAATCAGAAACGTGACGATCGGCCAACCCACGAGCCATCCGACGGAGTAGATCAAGCCGTCGTAGCCGGATGTGTAGACGAGGCCGGAAATGCCGAGGAAGGAAGCCGCCGACATGTAGTCGCCGGCGATCGCAAGCCCGTTCTGGAAGCCCGTAATGCCGCCGCCGGCCGAGTAGAAATCTGCTGCCGACGCGGTCCGCTTTGCGGCCCAATAGGTGATGACGAGCGTCAAGCCGACGAACCCGACGAACATACCGATCGCCGACCAGTTGATCTCCTGCTTGGAGCCGCCCTCGACGGCGCCAGCGGCAAGCGCGAGCGTGGGCATGCTTGCGAGCAGGAGTACAAGCAACAGGGAGAACTTTCTCATGAGGGGTTCTCCTCAACAATCTTGCGAATGAGCACGTCGTAGCTGGAATTCGCCTGCCGCACGTAGATGCCCGTCAGCACGAAGGCGAGCACGATGACGGACAATCCGATTGGAATGCCGATCGTCGTCACGCCGTGACCAAGTGGAGCGCCCAGAAACTTGGGAGCGTAGGCTACCAGCAGGATGAAGCCGAAATAGATGACCAGCATGATCAGCGACAACGTCCAGCCCAGCGACGAACGGCGACGCACGAGCTCCTGGTAGTTCGGATCGCTTTCAATCCTTGCGAGCTTGCTCACAGCAATGATCCCTGGAGTTCTTCCCGTTGCGACAGCCCCCTGCGTGGCGAGGGCTTGACTAGAGTGTCCTGCAGACGGACCGGCTTCCATGATCCAGATCAAATCCGGCTGATCCGAGTGGGATGTCCCCCGGGCAATGCCGGGATCGATCCGAGCGGCTACTTTCGCTCAGACGTGGCCGGCCCGACGCGAGATCTCGGATTTTTTGCCCGCTTTTGTTGGGAGCGCCGGCAGTGGATCGTCCGGCCGGAACTTGCCAATCTGCCGCCAGAGCCAGCGGCCGCATCGTGAATATTGGTTGCTATCAACCCGCGTTCCGCAAGGAAGCAGCCGCCCCCTCGGGATCACGGCTGCCGGAAGTCCTCTCGCGCCATCCGGACGGACCAGTGCGAACCATCGTCACCCAAACCATAGGTCTGCCCGTGAGACGCGGCCGATCCGACACGGCGTCTCAGAGCTTCTTGGCGGCGGGGGATCGATCTGCTCGTCCGTCGCTGTGCCCGGCCTTTTCGGCACCGTACCAGGGCAGGAGCCAGCGCACCGTGCGCTCGAACAAGAGATCGGCTGCCACGCCCATCGTGCCGAGTGCGATCAGGCCTACGAACATGTGGTCGACCCGGAACACCTGCTGCGACATCTGGATAAGGTAGCCGACTCCGAAGGCGGCGCCGGCGAGTTCGGCCGCGACGAGAACGACCAGTGCGACGGACAGGCTGATCCTGAGGCCAGCGATGATGAACGGCAGTGCGCCGGGAATGATGACGAACACGAAATTGCGCCAGCCGCGCGCGCCAAGACTGGCCGCCGCCCGCCCAAGCAGCGGGCTGGCATCGCGCACGCCGATATAGGTGTTGACCCATACCGGGAAGAAGACGCCCCAGGCGATCAGGAAGATCTTGGATGCCTCGCCGATGCCGAACCAGAAGATCGCCAATGGCACGAAGGCGAGTGACGGCACGGCGCGGAACATCTGCACGAGTGGATTGAGCGTTCCGTGCAGCAGCGGCAATCGAGCCATGGCCACCCCAAGCGCGACGGCGAGCACCGATCCGCTGACGAACCCGATCGCCGCGCGCAACAGGCTTGCGGCCAGATGCCGCGGCAGCTCGCCATCGAGGATCAGCGTCCATCCGGACTGCACGATCGTGCTTGGCGCCGGGAGCATAACGTCGTTGACGAGGCCGCTGCGGCTCAGTGCCTCCCATGCGCCGAAGAAGGCGAGTGTGCCGATGAAGCCGGCGAGCGTGTGACTGCTTACGCGCAATGTCATGCTGTTACTCGGCGGTCTCCAGCCCGATTGATCTTGCCACGTGCTCGTATAATTCGTTGAAGCGCGGTGTCGTACGCCGGCGCGGACGTGGCAGGTCGACCTTGATGTCCTCGACGATCCGTCCCGGATTCGGCGACATCACGATCAGGCGCGTCGCGAGCACCAGCGCCTCCGCGATATTGTGGGTCACGAACACGATCGTGGGCTGCTCCTGCCTGTGGATATCGATCAATTTGGCCTGAAGCGAGCTGCGGGTCATTGCATCGAGGGCCGCGAAGGGTTCGTCCATCAACAACAGGGACGGGCGAGTTGCGAGGGCCCGTGCGATCGCGATGCGCTGTTTCATCCCGCCCGACAGCTCGAAGGGATATTTTGCGCCGGCGTCGGGAAGTCCGACACTGCTGAGCAATTGTCGGGCAATGTCGCTCCGCTTCGCCGCTGCCATGCCCGCCATGCGGAGGCCAAACTCGACGTTGGCCTGCGCGGTCAGCCAGGGAAAGAGGGAGTAGTCCTGAAACACCACGCCGCGTTCGGAGCTTGGGCCGTCGATGGCGTGGCCATCCACCCGGACGTCGCCATGGGCGGGCGCGACAAAGCCCGCGAGGATGTTAAGAAGCGTGCTTTTGCCGCATCCGCTCGGTCCGAGAATGCACACGAATTCGCCGCGGTCGATGGTCAGCGAGATATTGCCGAGCGCGATGGTCTTGCCGCGACCGGAATCGTAGACATGACCGAGCTCGATGCACCTGATCAGCGGCACACCGGCGTTGGTATGCGGCTTGATCTCCACCCTCGCGTCCATTGCAGCCGGCCTGGTCTATTCGCTGCGCGCCCGATCGTACAGCGACGTCACCACCACGGTGTTGAAGTCGGGAATCTTCGCATCCGGACGCACCAGCTTGTTGTCCACGGCCCATTTCGCCTGCTCTTGCAGCAGGGACACCAGCGCAGGCTTGTCCAGCGCGAGATTGAAATTGGTCCGTTTCCAGAAGGATTTTGCGATCGCGGGATCGAGCTTGATCCGCTCTGCGGTCAGTGTTGCCGCGGCATCGGGATCCTTCCTGATGGTGTCGTCCGCCTCGATCAATGCCTTCAGCGCCTTCACGAGCAGATCGGCCTTGCTGTCGATGGTCGATTGCAGGGTGATGATCGAGGAGTAGGTGTTGTAGAGCCCTTCCGAACGGATGATGTGGAACTTGTCGGTGCCTTGCGCGACGGCCTGCGATAGATGCGGCTCGGTCCAGATGAAGCCGTCGATCGCGCCGCCGGCGAGGCTGCTGACGAAGTCGCCGGGATTGAGGCTGACGGCGGTGATGTCCGACCAGGCGAGGCCCTCCTGCTTGAGCAGCTTCGACAGATAGAGATGCGCGTTCGTGCCCTGCGAATAGCCGATACGCCGGCCCTTGACGTCCTTCGCGGTCTTGATGTCCTTGATCGCGACGAGATCGAACGGTTCATGCCGGTTCAAGGTGCCGATGATCCGAACCGGCAGCCCGTTCAGGGCTGCGAAGACGACCGGCGTCTCGGCCGCTGTGCCGATCACTACGCCGCCGCCGACCAGCGCGTCCAGCACCAGCCTTCCGCTGGCGAAGGTCGAAACCTTTGGCGTCAGTCCCTGCTTCTGCCAGGTCTTGTCGTGATCGGCGACGAAGAACTGGCCCCAGCCGAGCGCAATGCCTTCGCCGATCGTAATGTCTTCAGCGTGCGATGATGCGGAGGTAAGCGACATCACGGCGGCGATTGCGGCGGCTGCGAGCCTGCCCGGCCGGAATGAGGCGGCAATGGACATCACGATACGGTCTCCTTGTGTCAATAACGATGGTTTGGATTCGCAGCCGGCCGCACACCGCGCGCGCCGAGCGGGAGTTGGCCGGCTTCGTGGAAGCGCTGCGCCAGGGAGGCTGCACGATGATCGGCGAAGGCCGGGGCAATCAGCGACAGGCCCTGCGGCAGGCCGTTCGGCAGGAAGCCGCTGGGAACCGCAACCGCCGAGAGATCGGCGAGATTGACGAAGTTCGTGTAGGTCCCGAGCCTGGCATTGAGGACGATCGGATCAGCTTCGACCTCGTCGATCCGGTAGATCGTGCCGGTGGTGGGGACGGCGAGGATATCGATCTCGTTCCAGAGCTTGTCGACCTGCCGCTTGAGAATGTTGAGCCGCTGCTGGGCCGCGAAGACGTCGCCGCCCGAGATGCCGCGGCCCCCGAACAGGATCTCGCGGGTGACCGGAAGCAGCGCCTCGGGCTGCTTGTCGGCGAAATGGCGAAGCGCTCCGTAACGGTCCGCGAGCCATGCGCCCTTGAACAGGAGATCGTTGATCTCCGCGAAGGGCGCGTAGTCGATCTCCACCTTGCGCCCGCCAAGGCCTTGCAGCCGCGCGACCGCCTTGTCGAACAGCGCGGCCGCATCCAGATCGCCAAAGAAGTCGAGCCATTGCGGGGAGGGGACGCCGAAGCTGAACTTGGCTGGCAGCGGACGTGCTTCCGTCAGCGATCCGGTCCGGGAGAACGGATCCTCCTCGTCATGGGCGCGCGCAACGTCGAACGCGGCCTGGGCGTCCGGCACCGTCAATGCGAAAATCGAGAGCGTCTCGATCGAGCGGCAGGCCGCGACGACACCGACTTCGCTGAGCAGGCCCCGGGTCGGCTTCAATCCGACGACATTGTTGAATGCGGCCGGCACGCGGCCCGACCCGCCGGTATCGTTGGCGAGCGCGAAGCTGACGAGCCCCGCGGCGACCGACACCGCCGCCCCCGAGCTCGAGCCGCCGGGAATGTAGCGAGCATCGAATGGATTGCGCGCCACGCCATAAGGCGATCGCACGCCCACGAGCCCGGTCGCGAACTGGTCCATATTGGTCTTGCCGATCAGGATCGCGCCTGCGGCGAGCAGGCGCCCCACCGCCGGGTTGTTCCTTGCCGGCGCATAGGAAAACGCCGGGCATGCCGACGTGGTCGGCAGACCGACCGTGTCGATGCAGTCCTTGACACTGAAGGGAATGCCCCAGAGCGGAAGAGCCTCGCGTTGCTGCGCCGGCAGCGCCTCTAGCTGCCTCGCCCGCGCGAGCGCGTCCTCGCGCCCGACGACGCTGATCCAGACGCCATCCTCGCCGCGGCGCGCGATTTCGTCCAGGATGCGTTCGACGACGCCCGACGGCTTGAGCGTGCCGCTCGCATAGGCGGCGGTCAATTGCGGGAGCGTGAGATCGAGCATTTGCGTTGGTCTACTCATGAAGGATCCTGCGGACGCGGAAACGGCTTCGCCTGCTCGAACGCACGCGCGGCGCGCAGGACGGTGGTATCAGCGAATTTCGCACCGATGATCTGCAAGCCCACCGGCAATCCCGCGGCAGTCAATCCCGCCGGGATCGAAGCCGCCGGCTGTTGCGTCAGGTTGAACGGATAGGTGAAGGGCGAACGGATCGGCCGAACCACGAGATCGGCCTCCGATGCGCCAATGACCGAAGCGGGATGCGCGGTCGTCGGCGTGAGCAGCAGGTCCCAGTCCTGATGGAAGCGGTTGAAGTGCCGGCCGAGCGCTTCGCGCCGGTCGACAGCCTGCAGGTAGCTGATGACATCGATGCTCCGGCCCTTTTCGGCAACGTCTTGCAAGCCTTGCTCGACCAACGCGCGGCGGGCGGGATCGAACGAGGCCAGCAGCTTCGCGGCGCCGGCGAACCAGAAGGTTTGGAAGATATCGAAGGGGTCTTCGATTTTGGGGTCGACCTCTTCGACGACCGCGCCGAGCTCGGCAAAGGTCTTGGCCGCCGCGGCGCCGATTTTCGCGACCTCCGGATCGACCTGAGCGTAGCCGAGCCCCGGGCTGAACGCGACGCGCAAGCCCTTGACGCCGCGATCGAGATCCGCCAGCCAGGGAATCTCCTGCGACGGCAGCGCGTTCCAGTCGCGTCCGTCCGGACGCGCGATTGCATCGAGCAGCAGGGCCGCGTCGTCGACCCGGCGCGTCATCGGCGTGACGTGAAACAGGGTGCCGTTCTGCGAGGGCGGATAGACGGGGACGCGGCCGAATGTCGGTTTGAACCCGAACACGCCGCTATGCGCCGCCGGCAGCCGGGTCGAACCACCGCCGTCAGTCGCGACATGCAACGGCCCGAAGTTCAGCGCCGCCGCCGCCGCCGAGCCTCCGCTGCTGCCGCCCGGCGTGTGGGCGAGATTCCAGGGATTGCGCGTGATGCCGGTCAGCGGGCTGTCGCCGAGGCCCTTCCAGCCGAATTCCGACGTCGTGGTCTTGCCGAGCAGGACGGCGCCTTGCTCGCGCAGCCTGGCTGTCGCGGGCGAATCTTCGTTCCAGTCCTGCGCCGCATCAATGGCTCGGCTGCCGCGCAACGTCGGCCAGCCCTTGGCGAGGATCAGATCCTTGAGCGCAACGGGCACGCCGTCGACGAGGCCAAGCGGCCCGCCGCGCTTCCATCGCGCTTCCGACTGCCGGGCCGCTTCGAGCGCTCTATCGGCATCGAGCAATGCGAACGCATTGACGAAAGGCTCGAGACGCTCGATGCGATCGAGCACGGCCCGAGTCACCTCGACCGGTGAAAGTGCTTTTGTCTGGTAGTGCCGGACGAGCTCGATCGCGGGGAGAAGGGCAATCTCATCGGCCTTGGCTGGTGGCAATACCGACCTCGCCAAGGGAGCATTCTGCGCGGACATCAGCAGGACCTCGTTCTTCCGGAAAAAATCTCTTTCCGAGTGAACGATGGCTAAGCGCTTGGACCGACGGGCAGCAGCAATTAATTGCGGGTGAATGCTCCGCTCATCAAGAAGGAAGAATTTAAGCGCGGGGCCCGGTGCCGCAGGAATGAAAATCTCTCCGATCGCACGGCGTCAGCAGAGTCTGACTAGATGGACTGACAGCACGCAGTCGGCCACGGCCGGATCGGGAGACCGGAGTTGGTCCGCCAACCGATTGTCGCGGGCCTAGCCGGGGTTTGGCGCGAGTCGTAAGGGCAGACCATTGCCATCCAGGAGAGCGTGATCTTGCTGGTTAATCCGCCCTGGCGCTTTCGGGGCAAGGCGGACATCGGCTAACCAAACCCGCCGCTACATTTCTCGAAATGAGCCGTTGCTGCCCTCAATGGAAGTCGCCATGCTCCGAGCCAATCACCGCACTGGAGGGTCACCAATTCCGTGAATAGTTTCATTCCCGCGATTCTTCCGCGCGGCAAAGGGCACCAGTTTGTCTTGTATGGCGACTCCTGTTCGGGCGTCCCAGGTGCATTGCACGAAGAGACCTTCGCCTCGGTCAACGCAGTTGTTCAACGTCTGCAGCCGCAGCCCGAATTCATTCTCTTTCCAGGCGATGAGATCATCGGCCTAACGCCGGATGCGGACGTTCTGCGCGCGCAGTGGCGACATTGGTTCGACACGGAAATGGCGTGGCTCGACCGTGCGGCTATCCCCATCTGGCACACAACCGGAAATCATACGACCTACGACCTGATGAGCGAGGCGGTGTTCCGCAGCTTTCTTAATTTGCCGAATAACGGACCGCCAGGGCAAGCTGGTCTCTCCTATTTCGTACGGCGCGGCGAGCTTTTGATGGTATTCGTCAACACGCTCTGGAGCGGGCTCGGAGGTGAGGGCCATGTCGAGATCGACTGGCTCGAAGCAACGCTGAGAGCTCATGGCGATGCCCGACATAAGCTCGTTCTTGGTCATCATCCGGTGTTTCCCGTCAATGGCTTTGCCGGCGCCTATCAGCGCGAGATCGGCCACGAATACGCTCGTCCGTTCTGGGACGTTCTTGTGAACGAAAACGTCCTTGCCTACCTGTGCAGCCACATCCTTGCTTTCGACGTGCAGGCGCACAGCGGCGTCCTGCAAATCTGCACCGCAGGCGCCGGAACGGCTCACAGAATGCCGGAAGGCGTTGAATATCTGCACTGCGTCCAGGCCGCGCTTGACGAGCAGGGCCTGCGTTATCAGGTGCTCGATACCGGCGGCGCCGTAAGGGAGAGGATGGAATGGCCGCTGCCCAATCCAGATCCCGCCCTGTGGAGGCAACTGCCGCTCGGAGAAGTGGAAGCGATGTTCAGTGGACGTGTGCCGAGCGGATCCAGGATTGAGCTGCGACTGGCAGGGCAGAGCGCCACGATCGACGTTGCATCGGCGCAGACAATCTTCACGGCTTTCGCGCCAAGCTCAATCGCGCCGTTCTGGTTGGGACTTCGGGGGCCGAAGCAAACCCTGACAGCCATCGTCGGTCGTGATCCGGGGCGCAGTCCGTCCTATTGGTTTGGACCTGATCTTGCAGGAGGTGAAAGTTTCGATATCCACGTCCTCATCTATCCGGATATGGGCCCTGGCGGCTTGCTGTACCGCCACCACACCACGCCGTATTGGTCGTCCTTCGACTCTGCGACCGCGCGAGGATTAGAGCAGCTTTCTTGGCCTCAGCGTTGGGCCATCGGTCAGGGACAGAGCGGCAGTGAAGACCGCCCGTTTAGAGGTACAGCGTTGAATCTCCAAATCGTGCCGACAGAGACTTCATGAGCTGCGCCGAACCGAGCCGACATGAAATTCAGATCTTTTTGCAGGGGCGTGGCGCCAAGCAGCGGCCGGGCACGTGGTGCAAATCGCACTAAGGTGCGTCCGCCTTGTGCGGATGTCGTGACGTTTGCGGACATCAGGCGGGGGAAACTCTGCGATGGTGAACTTTTGCCACTGATTTGCCCGACGCGTCAAGCGATTTCGTAAAATCAGCAGGCCGTGTGCGGGCGATCCTCGGCTACTTTGCATGGGGTTGTTTTTCAGATTTTGATGGAAGCCCCGAAGCGGGAAATCGGGTACACAAAAAAGGGCCGCCTCAACAGACGGCCCTTTCGTTTCTCGTCCAAGCGCTTCCGCTTACTCCGCGGCCTGCTTCTGCGGCGGATCGAGCGCGCCGGACTTGTGGATGTCGGCGACCTGGTGATCCGAGAAGCCGAGCACGCTGCGCAGGATCTCGTCGGTGTGCTCGCCGAGCAGCGGCGAGCGCTGCACGTCGCTCGGTGAGTCCGACAGCTTGATCGGGTTGCCGACCGAGATGTACTTGCCCCGCGTCGGATGGTCGACTTCGACCACGGTGCCGGTCGCGCGCAGCGACTGGTCTTCGGCGATCTCCTTCATCGACAGGATCGGGCCGCAGGGGATGTCGTCCTTGTTGAGGATCTCCATCGCCTCGAACTTCGTCTTCGTCATCGTCCACTGCTCGATGCGGGCGAAGATCTCGTTGAGCCGCGGCAGGCGGGCTGCGGGCTTTGCGTAGTTCGGATCGGTCTTCCAGGTCGGCTCGCCGATCACGTCGCAGATCTTCTCCCAGACCGGGGCCTGGGTGATGAAGTAGATGTAGGCGTTGGGATCGGTCTCCCAGCCCTTGCACTTCAGGATGCGGCCGGGCTGGCCGCCGCCGGAATCGTTGCCGGCGCGCGGCACGGCATCGCCGAACGGAATGCCTTCGCCGAACTGGCTGTACTCCTTGAGCGGACCGTGGGCGAGGCGCTGCTGGTCGCGCAGCTTGACGCGCGCGAGGTTGAGCACGCCGTCCTGCATCGCGGCCGTGACGCGCTGGCCCTTGCCCGAATGCGTGCGCTGATAGAGCGCGGTGACGATGCCGAGCGCGAGATGCAGGCCGGTGCCGCTATCGCCGATCTGCGCGCCGGTGACGAGCGGCAGGCCGTCGCGGAAGCCCGTGGTCGAGGCGGCGCCGCCGGTGCACTGCGCGACGTTCTCATAGACCTTGCAGTCCTCGTACGGCCCGGGACCAAAGCCCTTGATCGAGGCGACGATCATCTTCGGGTTGATCGCCTGAATCTTCTCCCAGGGGAAGCCCATGCGGTCGAGCACGCCGGGGCCGAAGTTCTCGACCAGCACGTCGCACTTCCTGATCAGTTCGGTGAGAACCTCCTTGCCCTTGGGGTTCTTGGTGTCGAGCGTGATCGAGCGCTTGTTGTGGTTCAGCATGGTGAAATACAGGCTGTCCACGTTCGGGATGTCCTGGAGCTGGCCGCGGGTGATGTCACCGACACCCGGACGCTCCACCTTGATCACGTCGGCGCCGAACCATGCCAGCAACTGCGTGCAGGTCGGCCCCGACTGGACGTGGGTGAAATCGAGAATGCGAACGCCCGTGAGCGCCTTGGTCATCGTGTCTGCTCCTTTTACTATTTGTTGCCGTCATGCCCGCGAAGGCGGGCATCCAGTATTCGCCGTCAATTCAGTCGGGCTCAGCGTTCGCCATCAGGGATGGTCCGGCGATTACTGGGTTCCCCGCCTGCGCGGGGAATGACCCGGTCGGTGCTCACTTCTTCTTCTGCAAGACGCTCTGCGGATTGAGATTGCCGATGCGGCCGCTCTCCGAGCCTGCCGCCGGATCGATCACCGCGTTGATCAGCGTCGGCTTGCCCGAGCTGATGGCCTCGTTGACTGCGCGCTTCAGCTCATCCGGCGAGGTCGCGTTCACGCCGACGCCGCCAAAGGCTTCCATCATCTTGTCGTAGCGTGCGCCCTTGACGAACACGGTGGTCGCGGGATCTGCGTTGGCGTTGTTGACGTCGGTGCCGCGATAGATGCCGTCATTGTTGAAGATGACGACGCAGATCGGCAAATTGTAGCGGCAGATGGTCTCGACCTCCATGCCGGAGAAGCCGAAGGCGCTGTCGCCTTCCACCGCGAGCACGGGGTTGCCGGTCTCGAGCGCGGCAGCAATCGCCTGGCCCATGCCGATCCCCATCACCCCCCAGGTGCCGACGTCGAGACGCTTGCGCGGCTTGTACATGTCGATGACGCCGCGGGCGAGGTCGAGCGTGTTGGCGCCCTCGTTGACGAGGATCGCGTCCGGATGCTCCTTGATGACGTTCTTCAGCACGCCGAGCGCGCCGTGATAGTCCATCGGCGACTTGTTGTTCATGAGCTTCGGCGCCATCTTGGCGACGTTCTCTTCACGCTTGGTCGAAACAGCCTTGGTCCATTCGGACGGCGGCACGGTCCAGCCCGCAGCCATCGCCTGGTTGAAGGCGGAGACGACGGAGCCGATGTCGCCGACGACCGGCGCGACGATCTCGACGTTGGAGTCCATCTCCTTCGGCTCGATGTCGACCTGGATGAATTTCTTGGGCGCTTCGCCCCAGCTCTTGCCCTTGCCGTGCGAGAGCAGCCAATTGAGCCGCGCGCCGATCAGCAGGACGACGTCGGACTCTTTCAGCACCGTCGAGCGGGCGGCTCCAGCGCACTGCGGATGGGTGTCGGGGAGGAGGCCCTTGGCCATGCTCATCGGCAGGAAGGGGACGCCGCTCTTCTCGACGAAGCTCTTGATCTCCTCGTCGGCCTGCGCGTAGGCAGCGCCCTTGCCGAGGATGATGAGGGGACGTTTCGCGCTCTTTAGAACATCGAGCGCGCGCTTGACCGACGCAGGCGAGGGGATCTGTGCGGGCGAAGCATCGATCACCTTGACCAGCGACTTCTGGCCGGCATCGGCGTTCATGACCTGGCCGAACAGCTTGGCCGGCAGGTCGAGATAGACGCCGCCGGGACGGCCGGAGACCGCGGCGCGGATGGCGCGAGCCAGACCAATGCCGATGTCCTGGGCGTGCAGCACGCGATAGGCCGCCTTGCACAGCGGCTTTGCGACCGCAAGCTGATCCATCTCCTCATAGTCGCCCTGCTGGAGGTCGACGATCTCGCGCTCGGAAGAGCCCGAGATCAGGATCATCGGATAGCAATTGGTGGTGGCGTGAGCCAGCGCAGTGAGGCCATTGAGGAAGCCGGGCGCGGAGACGGTGAGACAGACGCCGGGCTTCTTGGTGAGGAAACCTGCGATTCCCGCCGCGTAACCGGCGTTCTGCTCGTGACGGAAGGAGATCACGCGGATGCCCGCGGCCTGTGCCATGCGGCCCAAATCCGTGATCGGGATGCCCGGCACATTATAGATGGTGTTGATGCCGTTCAGCTTGAGCGCGTCGATGACGAGATGAAAGCCATCCGTCAATTCCTGCTCGGTGCCCGGTGCTTCGGACTTGGTCGCGGTATTCAGCATGGGCCTTGTCTCCCTGGTCTCAAGGTCGTTGGGGCGAATTGTTCGCCCTTCTGGTGAAGTTGCTGGCTCAACAGCTACGTGAATAGTTCCTGGCCATGCGCTTCGACGTAAGCCGCAAGGCCAAGGGTGTGATCGCGAGCGCGCTTCTCGGCGAGCTCGGTGTCGCGCGCTTCCAGCGCTTCGATGATGCCGAGATGCTCGGGCAGCGAGGTCGCGGTACGGTCCTTCCGTCCGATCGTCAGTTGCCGGTAGCCGCGCACGTGCAGCAGAAGGTCGTTGGTGAGGTCGACCAGGATCGGCGATTCCGACAGCGAGATCAGCGCCTGGTGGAAGGCGATGTTGGCGCGCGAATATTCCTCGATGTGATCCTCGGGTAGGCGATCCTTGCCGAAATCCTTGAAGTAGTCGCGCAGCGCCGAAATGTCCTTCTTGCGCGCGGTGGTGGTGATCAGGCGCGCCGCCATGCTCTCCAGCGCCGCCCAGGCGCGGATCATGTCGACGATCTCGCTCTTGGTCCTGCGCACCACCATGATACCCCGGCGCGGCACGGTCTTCACAAAACCGTCCTGCTCGAGCATCGCGATCGCTTCGCGGATCGGCGTGCGGCTCACGCCAAGGCGTTCGGACAGCGCGCGCTCGTCCAGCATCACCGGCTCGGGCGTCGAATAGATGTCCATCTTGAGGATCGCTTCCTTCAAGGCGTCATACGCCTTGTTCTTGAAGCTGCTCTCCGGGGCAATACGGACGATTGCGAGATCTGCCTCGGCCATGTTGGGCGATGCCTTGATTTGCTTCACGACGATTCTCCTCCTCAGGGGGAGTCGTCTTTTACAGGAATATTTACCGAAATGTTTTTGGCATACCACATGCCAGAATGTCAAGCTGCCTATTTTTTGCGGCGTTCGGACCCATCCCCCGCCTTGACAAGTTGGCTTCTGGCATACCAAATGCCATCGCCAGCCATTTTTGATCCAAACCGGCGGAATAAACTCGGGCTTTCTGCCCCTCCGTTCCGCGGCATGGAACAAGGCGCGGCGAATGGCAAGCATCACGGGCAGCCGCAATGTGCGCGCCTTGCAAAGCAAGATCTGAGGTCAAGGGAGAAACCACATGTCGAATTCCAAAGATGCCGTCCGCAGGGTGCTTGACCAGGTCAAGGCGGACAACCGCACCAGCCTGACGGCCCCCGAAGGCAAGCTCGTCTGCGATGCCTACGGCATTCCGGTGCCGAAGGAGGGGGTCGCGAAGTCGGCCGGTGAGGCCGGCAAGATGGCTTCCTCCATGGGCTTCCCGGTCGTGATGAAGATCGTCTCGCCCGACATTCTCCACAAGACTGAAGCCGGTGGCGTCATCGTCGGCCTCAAGACGGCGCAGGATGCCGAGAAGGCCTACGAGACCATTCTCTCCAATGCCAAGAAATACAAGGCTGACGCCAAGATCGAGGGCATCCAGGTGCAGCAGATGCTGGCTGGCGGGACCGAGGTGATCGTCGGCTCGATCACCGACGGTTCCTTCGGCAAGCTGGTCGCCTTCGGCCTCGGCGGCGTGCTCGTCGAAGTGTTGAAGGACATCACCTTCCGCCTCGCGCCCGCAACCAGGGAGGATGCGCTGTCGATGCTCGACGGAATCCAGGCGCATGAGATTCTGAAGGGCGTTCGCGGTGGCGAGCCGGTGAACCGCACGGCGCTTGCCGACGTCATCGTCAAGGTCTCGCAGCTCGTCACGGACTTCCCGGAGATCATCGAGCTCGACCTCAACCCGGTGTTCGCGACCCCAAAGGATGCGATCGCCGCCGACGTGCGCATCGTCGTCGACTTCGCCTACAAGCCAAAGCCGAAGCCGCGCCCGACCGAAGAGATCGTCGCGGCCATGAACCGCATCATGCAGCCGAAGGCGGTTGCCGTGATCGGCGCCTCGGCCGAAGACGGCAAGATCGGCAACTCCGTGATGAAGAACCTCGTCAACGGCGGCTACAAGGGCGAGATCATTCCGATCCATCCCAAGGCCCCCGAGATCCTCGGCTACAAGGCTTATAAGAGCGTCAAGGACGTGCCGGGCGTGATCGACGTCGCGGTGTTCGCGATCCCCGCAAAATTCGTCGCCGGCGCGCTGACCGAATGCGGCGAGAAGAAGATTCCGGGCGCCGTGCTGATTCCGTCGGGCTTCGCGGAGGCTGGCGCGCCGGAGCTCCAGGCCGAGATCGTCGAGGTCGGCAAGAAGTACGACATCCGTCTGATGGGGCCGAACATCTACGGCTTCTACTATACGCCTGCCAATCTCTGCGCGACATTCTGCACGGCCTATGACGTGAAGGGCCACGCGGCGCTGTCGTCGCAGTCGGGCGGAATCGGCATGGCCATCATCGGCTTCTCGCGCTCGGCCAAGATGGGCGTCTCCGCGATCGTCGGCCTCGGCAACAAGTCCGACATCGACGAGGACGATCTGCTCGCCTTCTTCGAGCAGGATCCGAACACCAATTTGATCGCGCAGCACTGCGAAGACCTCAAGGATGGCCGTGCCTTTGCGGAAGCCGCAAAACGCGTCTCCAAGAAGAAACCGGTCGTCGTGCTCAAGGCCGGCCGCACCTCGGCTGGGGCCAAGGCGGCGTCCTCGCACACCGGCGCGCTTGCCGGTAACGACAGGATCTATGAGGACGTCTTCAAGCAGTCCGGTGTGATCCGCGCGCGTTCGCTGCGGCAGCTGCTTGAGTTCGCCCGTGGCGTGCCGGTGCTGCCGACGCCGAAGGGCGAGAACGTGCTGATCATCACCGGCGCCGGCGGCTCGGGCGTGCTGCTGTCGGACTCCTGCGTCGACAACGGCTTGTCGCTGATGTCGATGCCGCCGGATCTCGATGCGGCCTTCCGCAAGTTCATCCCGCCGTTTGGCGCGGCCGGAAATCCTGTGGATATCACCGGCGGCGAGCCGCCGATCACCTACGTCAACACGGTGAAGCTCGGCCTCTCGGACGATCGCATCCACGCGCTGATCCTCGGCTACTGGCACACGATCGTCACCCCGCCGATGGTGTTCGCACGCAACATGGTCGAGGTGAAGAAGGAGATGGAGGCCAAAGGCTTCGTGAAGCCGATGGTTGCCTCGCTTGCCGGCGACGTCGAGGTCGAGGAAGCCGCCGAATATCTCTATCAGCACGGCATCCCGGCCTACGCCTATTCGACTGAGCTGCCGGTTGAGGTTTTGGGCGCCAAGTACAAGTGGGCGCGCGGGGCAGGGCTGCTCTGAGCGGTCTCTCCCTTGTCATCCCGGGGCGATGTAACGGAACCGCGCAAGCGCGGCCCGGAGCGTCGAACCCGAGATCTCGAGATTCCGGGTCTGGTGCGCCAGGCCCGGGCTTCGCGCAGTTTCGGCGCACCATCCCGGAATGACCAACGCAAAAGCGGCAGGTCGCGATGAGCAAGAACGTCATCCGGCGCAAATCGCTCGAGCCTCGATCACCATCGGAGGGCGACCACGACGCGCGCGACGGCGGCGTGCAGTCCGTCGACCGCGCGCTGTCGATCATCGAGACGTTGGCCGAGGACGACGAAGGCTATCGCCTGAGTGATCTCGCCGTCCGCACCGGATTGTCGGCCTCGACCGTGCACCGGCTGCTCGCAACGCTCGAAAGCCGTCGCTTCGTGCAGTTCGACCGCGTCGAGTCCAAATGGCACGTCGGCGTGCGCAGTTTTACCGTCGGCGCCAGCTTCGCGCGGCGGCGCAACTTCACGGCGCAGGCCATTCCCTACCTTCGGAAGCTGCGCGATCTCACCCGCGAGACTGCCAACCTCGCCGTGGTCGACGACGAGTTCATCATCGTGCTGACTCGCATGGAGAGCCGCGAGATCATGCGCTCGCTGACCAAGGTCGGCGGCCGCGTCGCGATGGTGACATCCGGTGTCGGCAAGGCGGTGCTCGCGACCTATTCGGACGAGGACGTCGGCGCAGTCATCCGGCACCACGGCATGCCGAGGCTCACGGAGAAGTCGATCGTCCGGCCGAGTGACCTGTTCAGGGAGCTCGCGACGATTCGCAAGCAGGGATATGCGGTCGACGACGAGGAGGCGGAGATCGGCCTGCGCTGCGTAGCGGCCGTGGTCTACAACGCGCTGACCGAGCCGCTCGCGGCGATCTCGGTCTCGGGCATGACCAGCCGCGTGACCGACACCCGCTTGCCCGAGATTGGTCGCATGGTGCGCGAGGTGGCCGCGGAACTTACCGCAGCGATGGGCGGGGTCGTGCCTCGGGCCGAGGATGGGGACTGAAGGTCGGGCTACTTTCGATGTGCCCAATGCGTAAGCAGGCGTGCCGTTTAATTTGAGCTTGCCCCTCGTGGCTGAGGGCGCAACCATCGCCGGGTCATTCACGCCTTGCGAGAGTCCCGATGACCCGACTGACCCGCTTTGCCGTCGCACCGCTGCATGAGATGACGCGGCGCCTTGCCGACGTTGCCTCCTCTCGCGTCGTGCCTGATCTCGTCGTCACGGGCGCGCGGGTGCTGTCGACCTATTCGGAGCGCGTCCACCCGGACCGCGAGGTCTGGATCACCGGCGGCCGGATCGCGGCGGTGAAACCGGCCGGTGCGGCTAGGAAGGTCTGGAGCAGTGTGAGGCTCTATGACGCCGCCGGTGGCATCATTGCTCCGGGGCTGGTCGATCCGCATATCCACATCGAATCCTCGATGGTGACGGCCTGCGCCTATGCGGAAGCGGCGCTGCTCAACGGCACCACCACGATCTTCTGTGACAGCCATGAGATCGGCAACGTCATGGACGTCGCCGGCGTCGAGGCGATGCTTCAGGACGCGCGCGAGGCGCCGCTGTCGATCTTTTTGACGGTGCCTTCGACCGTACCGGCGACGTCGGCCGAGTTGGAAACCGCTGGAGGAGACCTCACACCGGACAAGATCGCTGGCCTGTTCGACCGCTGGCCGGAAGCGGTGGCGCTCGGCGAGAAGATGGATTTCGTGCCGGTGACTATGGGCGACGAGCGCAGCCACGCGATCCTGGCCGCCGCGCTCAAGCGCGGGCGTCCCGTGTCCGGTCATGTCTATGGCCGCGAATTCGTCGCGGCCTATGCAGCATCCGGCGTCACTGACACCCACGAAGCAATTGATCGCGACATTGCCGACGATCTCCTTGATGCCGGCGTCTGGGTCTTCCTCCGCGGCGGGCCGCCGACCACGCCGTGGCACTCGCTGCCGCAGGCGATCCGCACCATCACCGAGCTCGGGGCCTCCCACAAGCGGACCGCGGTATGCACCGATGACCGCGACGCCGACGATCTCTTCCTGTTTGGCCTGGACTGGGTGGTGCGCGAAGCCGTGAAGGCCGGGATGTCGCCGGAGCAGGCCTGGTCGATGGGCTCGCTGCATGGCGCGACACGCTTCAACATGGAGGGTGAAATCGGCGGGCTCGGTGGCGGTCGACGCGCCGATCTCGTGCTAATGGACGACAATCTGAAGCCGCAATGCACCTGGTATGGCGGCGAGTTGGTGGTCGAGAAGGGCAAGATCACAGAGCTTCTCGATCAGGCGCTGTCGCAGCGCTATCAATATCCGAAGTCGGCCTATGCGACCGTGAAGCTGCCGGAACAGCTCACGCTGGTGCCGGAGCTTCCGGCGAAGGCTTGCACCGTCAACGCGATCAAGACCGCACTTCCCGGCATCATGCTCATCCACGAGAAGGTCAGAATCGAACCGGCGAAGGATTGGCCGACCCTGTTTGCGCGCCATGGCCTGTGCTTCGTGACGGTAGTCGAGCGCCATGGCAAATCGGCTGGCAACGTCGCCTACGGCCTCCTCAAGGATTTTGGCCTCAAGCGCGGCGCGGTGGCCTCCAGCGTCGGGCACGACAGCCACAACATCATCGTCGCCGGAACCAACGAAGCTGACATGCAACTGGCGATATCGGCCATCAAGCAGCAACAAGGCGGCGTCTGCGTCGTCGCTGATGGCAAGGTGAGGGCGCTGGTTCCGCTGCCGATCGCAGGACTGCTCTCGGACAAGCGTATCACTGAGGTGGCCGAGGAGGTGCGGGTCCTGAAGGCGGAATGGGCGCAAGCTGGCTGCACCATCCCCTATATGGGCTTCAATTTGATTCCGCTATCGGTCATTCCGGAAATTCGCATCACCGACAAGGGCCTCGTGCTGGTGCCGCAGATGGAGCTCGCGCCCTTGTTCGAGTAGCCGCTTTCATGCGTCGCTTG
The DNA here is from genome assembly GCF_059803475.1 of Bradyrhizobium sp. UFLA05-89. NCBI lineage: Bacteria > Pseudomonadati > Pseudomonadota > Alphaproteobacteria > Hyphomicrobiales > Nitrobacteraceae > Bradyrhizobium > Bradyrhizobium sp. UFLA05-89. The sequence continues at coordinate 127,387 of NZ_JBANBA010000009.1, forward strand.
ATGTAACCGATTGAGACCGCCGCGATTTTTCTGCGGCTGCCACATCGTGGAAAATAAAATCGATCTCGTTGAGCGCGGCCCGTGCGCAATCGATGATCACGCTCGAAGTGAGGCAACCGAGCGAGGTCCGATATGGCGAAGATGCGAGCCGTCGATGCAGCCGTGCGAATTCTGGAGAAGGAAGGCATCTCGACCGCCTTCGGCGTTCCCGGGGCCGCGATCAATCCGCTTTACTCGGCGTTGAAGAAGAGAGGCTCGATTCGCCACATCCTGGCGCGCCATGTCGAGGGCGCTTCCCACATGGCGGAAGGCTACACGCGGGCGAAGGCCGGCAATATCGGCGTCTGCATCGGTACATCAGGGCCGGCCGGCACCGACATGATCACAGGGCTCTATTCGGCGATCGCCGATTCCATTCCGATCCTCTGCATCACCGGACAGGCGCCACGGGCTCGGCTCTACAAGGAGGACTTTCAGGCGGTCGATATCGAATCCATCGCAAAGCCGGTGACGAAATGGGCGGTCACCGTGCGCGAGCCGGCGCTGGTGCCGCGCGTGTTCAGCCAGGCCTTTCACGTGATGCGCTCGGGGCGTCCCGGCCCGGTCCTGATCGACATGCCGCTCGATGTGCAGCTCGCCGAGATCGAGTTCGACGATGAGACCTACGAGCCGTTACCGGTCTACCGGCCGACCGCGACGCGCAAGCAGGTCGAGAAGGCGCTGGAGATGCTCAACGCCGCCGAACGGCCGCTGATCGTCGCGGGTGGCGGTATCATCAACGCCGATGCTTCCGACCTGCTCGTCGAGTTCGCCGAGACCGTGAACGTGCCTGTTGTCCCGACGCTCATGGGGTGGGGCGCGATCCCTGACGATCACGTGCTGATGGCCGAGATCGACAACATTGTCGAGTTCGAGGAGGTGCTTGACCTGCCGCTCGACGAGGTCGGGAGCACGCGCCCGGGCGTGCTGCAGCCGGCAGAGTAGGGAGGACAGCCTCGTGCCAAAATTCGCCGCCAATCTCACCATGCTCTTCAACGAGATGCCGTTTGTCGACCGCTTTGCCGCGGCGAAGTCGGCCGGATTCAGCGGGGTCGAATATCTGTTCCCGTATGATTTCGACAAGGCGCTGTTGCGCGAACAGCTCGACAGTCACGGGCTCACGCAGGTGCTCCATAATCTCCCGGCCGGTAACTGGGCGGGCGGCGAGCGCGGCATTGCGATCCTGCCTGATCGCGTCGCCGAATTCCGCGACGGCGTGTTCCGCGCCATCGATTATGCCAAAGCGCTTGACTGCGACCGGCTCAATTGTCTCGTCGGCATCGCGCCTGATGATGCCGATCCACGCGAGTTGAACGAGACGCTGGTCGGAAACCTGCGTTTCGCTGCCGCGGCGCTGGCGCGTGAAAACATCGAGCTGCTGATCGAACCGATCAACACCTTCGACATTCCCGGCTTCTTCCTCAACCGCACCGAGCAGGCGGTGCAGCTCATCTCCGATGTGCGCTCCAGCAACTTGTTCATCCAGTACGATATCTATCACATGCAGATCATGGAGGGCGATCTCGCCCGGACCATGCAGAAATATCTCGACCGCATCTCGCATATCCAGCTTGCCGACAATCCCGGCCGCCACGAGCCGGGCACGGGCGAGATCAACTATCCCTTCCTGTTCCGCCATCTCGACGCGATCGGCTATCGCGGTTGGATCGGCTGCGAATACAAGCCGCGCACCACGACGCTGGAAGGCATGTCCTGGCACGCGGCACAAACGTTCGAGACGTGAGGATATCGAAGCACGGTCACGGTGCGCTCCCTCTCCTGCTTGCGGGAGAGGGCTGGGGTGAGGGTGTCTCCACGACGGGGTTCATTGATGCGTGCTGCAGTAATCCCAAACGCAAGAGAACCCTCACCCGGCACTGCGTGCCAACCTCTCCCGTAAGCAGGAGAGGTGAGGCCGCCGCCCGTGGATCGGACGCCCAAAATTGAAAGGAAACGACTGACATGATCGATATCGGCTTCATCGGACTTGGCACCATGGGGCGGCCGATGGCCGGCCATCTCCTGGCGGCGGGCCATCGCCTCTTTCTGCACGACATCGCACCGATTGCGCCCACGCTGATCGCGGCCGGCGGCGTCGCCTGCAAATCGGCGAAGGAGGTCGCAGAAGAGGCGGATGCCGTCATCATCATGGTGCCGGATACGCCGCATGTGGAGGCCGTGCTGTTCGGCAAGGACGGTGTCGCGAGCGGCATCTCCAAGGGCAAGATTGTCGTCGACATGAGCTCGATCTCGCCATTGGCAACCAAGGAGTTCGCGAAGAAGATCGAGGCTCTCGGCGCCGATTATCTCGACGCGCCGGTGTCGGGCGGCGAGGTCGGCGCCAAGGCGGCGAGCCTCACCATCATGATCGGCGGTCCGGAGCGCGCTTTCAACACCATGAAGGCCGTCTTCGACAAGATGGGCAAAAACGTCACCCGCGTCGGCGCCAATGGCGACGGCCAGACCACGAAGGTCGCGAACCAGATCATCGTCGCGTTGACGATCGAGGCGGTGAGCGAGGCCCTGCTGTTCGCCTCGAAGGCCGGCGCGGATCCCGCGCTGGTGCGGCAGGCGTTGATGGGCGGCTTCGCCTCGTCGCGGATTCTCGAGGTCCATGGCGAGCGCATGGTGAAGCGCAATTTCGATCCGGGCTTCCGTATCGAGTTGCACCAGAAGGATCTCAACCTCGCACTCGAGGGGGCGCGCGCACTCGGGCTTTCGCTGCCGAGCACGGCAGTGGCGCAGCAATTGTTCTCGGCCTGCACCGCGCATGGCGGCAAGGCATGGGATCATTCGGGGATGGTGCGTGCGCTCGAGTTGATGGCGGGGCACGAGATCGCCGCGGCGTGAAACTGTTACGCAGTAACACTCTTTCGGATTGAGGCTCGTCGCGGTCACTTGGGAACCCGGAACTATCCCCGGGGTCCCGCGGTTGACCGCGCACGGACGAACAATCTGGAGAGAGGACATGAAGACAAGTCTTGTGATTTCGTTGGCTGCCGCTTCGCTGCTGGCGTCGAGCGCAGCCTTCGCGCAGTCGACCACCGCCGAGGGCGCTGCGAACGGCGCGCGGGCCGGCGGCGAGATTGGTGGTCCGGTCGGCGCGATGGTGGGCGGCACCGTCGGCGCGGCCGTTGGCGCCGGTCTCGAAATTCCGAATGCGGTGATTGGTGCGGTGCCGCGCTCCGAGCCTTCCGTCGTGGTGCATGAACGCGTGGTGGTCGGTGAGCCGCTGCCGCCGACCGTGGTGTTGCGCCCGGTGCCGAACTACAGGGAATATGACTATGCGGTCATCAACGACCGCCGTGTCATCGTCGAGCCGCGGACCCGCAAGGTCATCAGGATTCTCGAGTGATCGTCGCAAATGGAAGGCGAGGCCCCGCGGGCAGCTCTCCGCGGGGCCTTTACGCGTTTAAAGCGGCTGCCGCACGCCGAGGCCGTGCATGAAGCGCTCGCGGATCTGCACGGGGTCGCGGCGCGTGGTCCCGACTCCCGGCTTGTCGTCGATCCGCACCGCAATGAGGCTTGGTTCCGCGGCCGTCAACGACCCCTCGACCAGCCGCTCGAAATCCTCCTCGTCCGCGGCCCAGGCGCTGTTGGCAAGACCCGAACCGGTCGCGATTGCCACAACGTCGGCCACGTCAGCGGCCGGCGTCCGCTGCGAACCGGTGATCTGGTAGATACCGTTGTCCATCACGATCATGGTGAGGTTTTTCGGCTTGAGAGTTGCGATCGTCGTCAGCGCGCCGAGCTGCATCAGCAGCGAGCCATCGCCTTCGAGCCCAACCACGCGGCGTTCGGGCTGCGCCAGCGCCACCCCGAGCGCGATCGGGAAGGCGAGGCCCATGCTGCCGAGCATGTAGAAGTTTTGCGGGCGGTGGCCGGCGGCCCAGAGGTCGAAATTGGTGTTGCCGATGCCGCCGATCACGGCCTCCTCATTCCTGAGTTTCGCGAGCAGGCGCGAGGTGAGGTCGAAGCGGTTCATCACCTTGGTGTTGCGGGCGGTCGCGTTCATGACTGACCTCACTTGTCAAAAACCTTGCCGCCGGTGAGCAGCGGGTTGAGGATCAGCGCCACCGGCGCCTGTGTGGTGACCGCCTGCTTGATCGAGCGGTCGGCGATGAATTCGAGCTCGTCGAGCCGGGTGATGGTGTGATGCTCGAGCGCTAGCGAGTCCAGCACCGGCCGCATGGTGCGGCAGACCAGCGCCTGGCCATAGTTGAACTCGCCGAGCGTGCCGCGCTCGGACACGAACATGATCAGCGGGATTTGATAGGGCACGGCGAGCGAGGCCAGCACGTTCGCGAGCGTCGCAAAGCCCGAGGTCTGCATCAGCACGGCGCCCCGCCGTCCGCCCATCCAGGCGCCCGAGACGATGCCGACGGCTTCCTCCTCGCGCGCGGTAGCAAAGGTCATGAAGAAGGGATCGGCGTGCAGGGCCTTGATCAGCGGCGTCAGCACCCGATCGGGCACATAAGGCACCAGGCTGACCTCGTTCCGCTTCAGGGTTTGCAGCACGATGTCGTGCCAGCTTCGTTCGGTCGGTGACATCTGGGGCGGGGGCTGCTGCTCCGCGATCGTCATCTCGTCCTCCCTTCCGCCACATCTTCTTTGCTCTATGCAGCGGTGCTGCTTCGTAGGCGCCTTGGTGCCGAACTTGACGCGGTGGGCGGGATTGTCAACATGCCCGGACCGGCACGGTGGTCTGCGCTCGCTGCGCTGCCATGGCCGGCGTTGCCGTGTCATAAGCAACGACAACAAGAGCAACGGGAGGAGCATGGAAGGGGCGCAGTTCGCGCCACTCCTGCGATGCCTCCTTGTGAGGAGCCGGAAACATTTCGATGCCCGTCAACACCAAGCGCGTCTTCTACGTCAAGTATCTCGCACATCCGATCTACGTCGACGTCCTGAAGGCGCGGAGCGACGTCCGGATCGATCGCATCGAGAATGAAAGTCCCGAAGAATTCTACGCGCCGATCCTGGAGGCCGCGCACGTTTATCAGATCGGCGCTGCGCGCGACGAGCTCGCGCCGCATTTCCATGCCGAGGCCAGGCTGTTGAAGCGCGCGCCGAACCTCCTGATCGTTTCCTCCAACGGCGCCGGCTTCGATCCCGTCGACGTCGAGGCCTGCACGGCGGCCGGCGTGCTCGTCGTCAACCAATCCGGAGGCAACGCCCATTCGGTCGCCGAGCACGCGCTCGCGATGATGCTCACGCTGTCGAAGCGCATCATCCAGTCGGACCGCCGTCTGCGGCGCGAGCGCGACGTCAACCGCAACGATCTCATCGGCAACGAGGTTGGGGGCAAGACCGTCGGCATCGTCGGGCTCGGCAACGTCGGCCGCCGCATCGCCGCGCTCTGCAACACGCTTCTGGGCATGAAGATCCTGGCTTACGATCCCTATCTTTCGGCAGACGTGATGGCCGCGCGGGGCGGCGAGAAGGTCGATCTCGACGAGCTGCTGCGCCGGTCCGACTTCGTCTCGATCTCCTGTCCACTCACCAAGGAAAGCCGCGGCATGATCGGCGTGCGCGAATTTTCGCTGATGCAGCCGCACGCCTATTTCGTCACCACCGCGCGCGGTTTCGTCCACGATGAGGACGCGCTGCTCCAGGCCCTGCGCGACAAGCGCATCGCCGGTGCAGGTCTGGACGTCTGGTCCAAGGAGCCGCCGCCGCCCGAGCATCCGCTCCTTCAGTTCGACAACGTGTTGGCGAGCCCACACACAGCAGGCGTGACCCTGGAGGCCCGCCAGAACATGGGACGCATCGCCGCCGAGCAGGTCCTGGATGCGCTCGACGGCAAGCGGCCGCCGCGCATCATCAACCCCGAGGTCTGGTCGCATTACGCCGAGCGCTTCCGCGAGACATTTGGGATTACACCTGGATAGGGCGGGGCGACTGACGGATCGAGACGGCATGTGGCGGACCGGCACTCAGTTTGATCCCCCTCAAAATCTCCTTCCCATGAAAATGCAAAATGGGATTAGAGTGCTGCCGGGGTAGCAGGAGGTCCCATGTCACGCTATGTCGTCAGGTTCATGAAGGACGTGCTCGGTGAGTACGGCCGGCAGAGTGAGGTCTGCCAGGGAACCCTGGAAATCGACGCTTCCTGTGAAAGCGAGGCGACCGAGCAGGCCAAGCTGAAATTCTGCAAGGACCAGGCGTTGCATCACTGGTCCCTGCATGCGGATCGCATCCATGTGAAGGCTGCCGATTTTCCGTCTTGAGGCGGAGGTCCGGCGCATTCAGCGGCTGAGAATGGACGCAGGCGGTGCCGCGGTCGCGCCTGCGCCAAGCGATCGCTGCACCATGACGGTATCGGACCAGCGGCCGTAGCGGTAGGCGACCCCGCACAACAACCCGACCTGGGCAAAGCCGAATTTTTCATGCAGCGCCAGCGAAGGCGCATTGTCGGCGTCGATATAGCCGATCATCTGGCGGAAGCCCGCCGCGGCGCAGGCGTCAATCAAGTCCTTGAGCAATAGCCGTCCGACACCGCGACCGAGATGGTCGTGATGCACATAGATCGAGTGCTTGGCGGTGTAGCGATAGGCCGGCCGC